>JBLNFG010000851.1:0-5860 GCA_050263495.1 Myxococcales bacterium
AACGACGCGATCGCGAGGCACCTACCCGACCTGCGGCGCGGGCTCGATGCGATCGACGATGCAGCACGCCACGGCGCTGCGGTGGAGCGCGAAACACTGGAGCAAGTGTTCCCCACGCTGCCGAACATCAGCATCGATTACGGCGTTCTTGAACGTGAATCACGGCTCAACGTCGTACGTGCGGACTTTGGTTGGACGGACCTCGGTAGTTTCGCAAGCGTGTGGGAGAATCGCAATACGGACGCGCAGGGCAATGCCGCGCCACCCACGAGCGTGCTGATCGATTCGGAACGAAACCTGGTGTTCGATGCACGCTCGACGACGGCCACACGAACCGTAGCTATGCTGGGCGTCCAGGATCTTTGCGTGGTGCTCACCGACGACGCGGTACTGGTCATACCGCGCGAACGCGCCCAAGACGTGCGGTTGATCGTGGAACAGCTCAAGGCTGCCGGTCGCAACGACTTGCTGTGAGGGAGACGGACGAACCGGACGTAAAGGCCTACCGCGATGAACCGGACATTGAAGCCGAAGAAGGTCCTCGCGGCCTATCGACGACCGCTGGCGATGCTAGCAGTCTTGGTTGGTTTGCTCTTGCTCGGACGAATCGTTCCGATTGGCGCGTGGCTAGCGGCCCTCTCAACGTACCTACGGCACGCGGGCGTATGGGGCGCGATCTTGTTCGCGTCCTTCTATCTAGCTGGCGCGTTTCTTTTCGTCCCGGCCGCGATGCTTACCTCCGTCGCCGGCTATACCTTTGGCGTAGTCTGGGGCACGCTCATTGGAATCCCGGGAACGGCCGTGTCGGCATTCGCGGTCTTTTGGCTTTCGCGCACGCTCCTACGAGGAACGATAGAACACTGGCTCAAGAATGATGCGAGGTTCCTTGTCGTCGATCACTTGATCGCAAGGTTTGGAGCGCGGGCAATTGTCCTGCTGCGGTTCTCGCCGGTATCGCCCTTCAGCATCTTGAATTACGCGTTCGGACTCACAGGGATCCCCAAGTCCCATTACTTGGTCGCCACAACGCTCGGCACGATTCCGGGTTCGCTTTTTTACGCACAACTAGGCGCGGCGGCGCCCCAGCTGGGCAGTATCGTGGAAGGGAAGTTGCCGGACGGTGGATACCTCCAAACCGTAACATTGCTCCTTGGGCTCGTGCTAACGGCCGCTGTCGCGATCTGGCTCTCGGTAATGGCTAAGCGCGCCCTCGCCGCTGCAGCGTGTGCCGAACAGGCCGTGCCCGCGCCGCCAGAAACAAAAAACTAGCGGATTCTAGCGGCGCGCGACCTCCGACCGCGGCGATTACTCGACTACTTTGTTGAGCGCGAACTCAACTATGTCCTCGGCGCCCGAAGACTTCAGGCGCGGTATCAACTGTCGAACCTGCTCCTGATTGACGATGGTATTGACGGCGTACCAACCATCTGCCTGCAGCTTGGAGATGGTGGGGCTCTTCAGAGAGGGCAAGATGCTTTCGATCGTGGCGAGGTTTTGCTCGTGCACATTGAGCATGAGCCCGACCTTGCCGTGCGCCGCGAGTGCCGCACGCAGCAGCATCGCAAGATCATCTATCTTTCGGCGCTTCCAGGCGTCGCCCATCGCGGCACGGTTAGCGATGAGGCGTGTCGTGCTCTGCAAGATCTCGTGGATGATCCGGAGGTTGTTGGCTTTGAGCGAGCTGCCAGTCTCGGTTACCTCGACGATCGCATCTGCCAGATACGGCGGTTTGACTTCGGTTGCACCCCACGAGAACTCGACCTCTGCCGAAATTCCGTGCTCGGCCAGAAACTGCTCGGTGAGCTCCACCGCCTCGGTCGCGATGCGCTTGCCCGCCAGATCTTGGACGCTCCGAATCTCCGATTCATTCGGGACCGCAACCACCCAACGAACGGGACGACGCAGCTGCTTACTGTAGACCAGCTCCGCAACTTCGATCACATCCCGCTTCAGGATCCAGTCGTAGCCAGTGATCGCCACATCAAGCAAGCCGTGCTCCACGTACCGGGCTGATTCCTGCGGGCGAATCAGCATGCATTCGATCTCATCGTCGTCGATTGCGGGAAAGTAACTCCGACTCGACACCGAGATGTTGAACCCAGCCTTCGCGAATAGCTCGACCGTCGCGTCCTGAAGGCTTCCCTTGGGTAGGCCCAGTTTTAGAACACTCATGACTTGCCTCCGTACATCTGCTCGGGCGTCATCAGACGTTCGGCATTCTCGGAGAGGGAACCGTCTGCTTGCACGGTGCGATAGAAGCAACTGCGAAAGCCCTCGTGACAGGCCGGGCCACTTTGGCGGGCTCGAACGACCACGGCGTCGAGGTCGCAGTCAACACGCATTTCCACGAGTGCTTGCATGTTCCCGGACGACTCGCCCTTCTTCCACAGCTTGTTGCGTGAACGCGAGAAGTAGTGAACACGACCGGTTTCGAGGGTCAGACGAAACGCTTCTTCGTTCATGTACGCCACCATCAAGACCTCGCCATTATCGGCGTCGACGGTTACGGCAGTGATTAGGCCTTGGGCCTTCTCGAAATTGGGGGAAAACTGCGGCTTCAAAGCGGAGCCTCCGGCAAAAGGGGTCGGCCAGTACCGCGCCGCTCGCAAGATGTCAACCGGGCAACGGACCGACCTCGCTTTGAACAACACCACGCCTCATCGGGCGTTGCCGCGTCTCATTCGTCCGTCACGCAACCGTCGGAGGCGCTCTTCACGTTCTTGATGTACTTGTACAAGGTACCACGACGTGCCTTGAGCGGCGGCGCAACGAATGCTCGCCGGCGGCGCTCCAACTCGTCCGGCTCCAGCTCGAGTTCGATGCGGTTTGTCTCTGCGTCGATGTGAATCCGATCGCCATCCTTGATCAGCGCGATGGGGCCGCCTAGCTGCGCCTCGGGCGTCACATGTCCGATGATAAAGCCGTGGCTGCCGCCAGAAAAACGCCCGTCGGTAATGAAGGCCACATCCTTTCCAAGCCCTGCGCCCATGATGGCCGCCGTCGGAGCGAGCATTTCGGGCATACCTGGACCGCCCTTCGGGCCCTCGTAACGAATCACGATCACGTCCCCGCGTTGGATCTGTCCCTGTTCGAATCCCCGCAGCATCTCCTCTTCGGAATTGAACACGCGTGCTGGGCCGGTGAAGCGCACCCCTTCTTTTCCGGTGATCTTTGCCACCGCGCCTTCGGGCGCTAAGGACCCTTTGAGAATGCGAATGTGACCCGTGGTTTTGAGCGGACGCTCCCAAGGACGCACAACGGCTTGCCCACTTGGCAGCGCGGGCCAATCAGCGACGTTCTCGGCGAGCGTCTTGCCAGTGCACGTAATGCAGTTGCCGTCGAGCACGCCACGTTCCAGTAACATCTTCACGATCGCCGGAACTCCACCGATCTGGTGGAGGTCTTCCATGACGTACTGACCGCTGGGTTTCAGATCCGCAAGAAACGGGATTCGGTCACTGACGCGCTGAAAGTCGTCGATGGTGAGCTCTACCTCCACGGCGCGGGCCATCGCAATCAGGTGCAAGACGGCATTCGTGGAGCCACCGAGAACCATGGTGATGACCATGGCATTCTCGAATGCCTGACGGGTCATGATGCGACGTGGAGTCAAGTCCAGTTCCAGCAAGCGACGGATTGCCGCACCCACTGCCAGACATTCTTCGCGTTTCTTGGCATCCTCGGCGGGTGTCGAGGCGCTCCCAGGAAGACTCAGCCCCAGCACCTCGATTGCGGTGGCCATCGTGTTAGCGGTGTACATACCACCGCACGCACCCGATCCAGGGCATGCGTGCTCCACGATATCGTTCCATTGCCGCTCGTCGATGCGTCCCGCCACGAGCTCGCCGTAGCTCTGGAATGCACTCACAACGTCGAGTTTCTGGCCACGACTGCTGCAGCCAGCTCGGATCGTGCCTCCGTAAACCATAATCGCGGGTCGATCGAGTCGCGCCATCGCAATCACGCTGCCTGGCATGTTCTTGTCGCAGCCTGGGATTGTGACGAGCGCGTCGTACCAGTGAGCCGCAACCGCCGTCTCGATCGAATCTGCAATGAGATCCCGCGACTGCAAGGAGTAGCTCATCCCGTCTGTTCCCATCGAGATACCATCGGAAACGCCGATGGTATTGAAGCGCATTCCTACCATGCCCGATCGAGCCACACCCTCTTTCACAGCACTGCCGAGATCCAACAGATGCATGTTACAGGGGTTGCTCTCGTACCACATGCTGCCAATCCCAACCTGTGGGAGATCGAGTTCTTCCTTGGTAAGGCCAGTCGCGTGCAGCATGGCTTGCGACGCGGCTTGGGATTTCGGCTGAGTGATCCGGGAGCTATAGCGATTCAGCGGGCGCGACATCTTGGTGGCGGAGCATACACTTCGGGCAGTTGCCTGCGAATCCCTGACATCTAGTTCTTTGCGATTACTGTGCGCGTGGGGGCAGGACACCAGTTCCGGCGACTGTGTGTTCGAGTGAGGTAAGCGAGCTCGCAACAGCACCGGCCAAAAGGTCGCGTGAGGGTTCGTTGTCGTCGGGTTGAAAACCGCAAAAAAACCGCGGTCACAGGATTAGGTGAGGGTACGGATTGGCCGTAGGTCGTGGGCAAGATGCCCCGATTAACGGCGCTTGACCCCAGCAACGACAACCTGGAATCCTTCGATTCTTACCACCCGACGCAGGAGAAAGCGTCAGCGACGCGCCTTCGGCTGAGTGTTGGCGAACACGAGGACCCAAGAGATCCACTTTCGGACACCGTGCTCGCTTGGCTACATGACAGCGTCGACGGACGGCGTTCGGAGTGGCCCTGGGAAACCCGGGCGCGTGAGCGCGAGTTCGAGTCTTCCGTAGTTAGCCGGCTCTTTCCGATCCACGACACACGCACGCCCGTCATGCGTCTGCGCGATCACAGTCGAGCAACAGCACTGGCCGCACGCGTCGTGGTTGATCGGATTGGTCTCGGCTGCGGCGATCAGGCGTTCGCGGTGGGCTGGTTGCATGACATGGGGCTAGCTGCGCAACTCCGCCAGATTGAAGCCGACGCTCTTGCCACAGAAGAAGAGAGGTTTGAGCAAATCTGGCCTAGTCTGCTCCGAGGCGCGGGCGACGCCGCCGCCCACATCGCATACGCGTGGCGGCTGCCCACTGGGATTCGCTGCGCGATCCAGGAACACAAGAGCTTCTCCAAGCTCCGCTCCTCCAACCAACTCGCCGCGGCCACTTTTGTAGCCGAACATCTCGCGGGCTGCATGGGATGCGGCTTTCGTGACGAACAGCCAACGAGCGGCCTGCGAGTAGCTCTCTCCCGTCTGCGACTCACGGAGCGCGATTTGGCGCCACTCGGACGAGGCGCCGAGCGATTGCTCGCTCGGGAAGCCTGGTACTGGATGGGAGCCCTACCCTGCGCCGGCGCGTAACACCGGCGCCCAAGCAATCTGCCAAGTACCCATCCGAGCGTTCTCGGAAGCAATAGGAACGCGCTGCGCCGCTTCGGCGTGCACAATCGCGTCGACCATCCAAAAGCCGTTCTACTTCTGCCGAATAGCTTCGTCTACGCGTCGGCGAATTGCGTCCAGCAGATGGGAGGCCCGATCAAGACCGATTTCGCCCACGATCTCCGCAAACCGCATCTCGGTTGCGCGATGTGCAGCCAGGTCGGGTCGAGCCACTCCGTCGTCGAAGGCTACAGTCTCCCCACTGATGAGCATGCGAGCCGCTCGTCGTGAGGGCGTCACCATCTCCTCGAAGTCCTCAGAGGCGGGCTCGCCCATGTCTAGCTCGAGTTCGTCAACCGACGCCGCTTCCACGGCTTCAGCCTCATCCTCGTCGCCAGACTGTCTTTCTAGGAGATAGAAGACGTA
>JBLNFG010000852.1:0-12559 GCA_050263495.1 Myxococcales bacterium
AACGGGAGCACGGCGTGGTTGTTCACGAACGATGAACTGGTGGCCCTGCGACTCTCGGGAACGAAACGCAGGCATCTCTCCGCGCGCTGCACACCTACGATGGGGTGCGCATTTCGGAGCAGGGCCGGCTGCACGCTGCCCCCACGGCACCGCCCAAACATCTGCGTGCGCTACACCTGTCGGGAGCTCGAGGCGGAATTGGCGGCGCGCGGCGATCGCGCCCGAATTGCCGCGTTACAGGCGAAGCTGCGGGGAACATTCGATGAGTTCTGCCAAGAGCTGCAGTTGGCCTATCGGAAGCAAGAAGAGACCGCTTGGTCAAATCTGCAGAAAGGTGCCTGATTCGGCAGCTCGACGCTTAGAGCCTCCAGGGGCGCACAACGACAGGACCGCCCCAAGCCCCCCAGAATCGTGCCAGCCACAACACGACAAGAAGTGCGAGAATAGCCGCACCGATCCAGCCGAGTACTTTGTTCGCCCAGGGTCGATGGCGCGATACGGCCGTCACACTTGCGACCGCCGCAAGAAACGCAAGGACGGGCCAGACGCCGGGGTGCAGCGCATTTGCGCGCGACCAATCGCCGAAAAAAAGCGCCAGTGTTGCGCGGGTCAACCCGCAACTGGGGCACGGGATCCCGAACACTCCAGCCACCGGACACCAAGTAACGTCCGTTCCAATAAGCAGCGCCGCGAGCACCAAGAATGGCACCGCCGACATGGCACGACGTGCAATCGAACGGCGCAGCAATGCCCCGATACGACGCAACTCCGTGACCCTCGGGGTCACCCCTCGCCCCGGGGTTCGTCGCAGCTTGGGCTCGCCTTGGGCTTGCGCTCACTGCCCGACGCTTCGCCGCGCTGAGATTGCAGATCCGGCACCGCAACGAGCGACGGCGTTGAAGACACTCCTTGCCGTTGCGGAAGCGCAATCGCATCAGTGCTCGTTGCCTCCACTATCGCCTCAGCCAAACCCGATTTTCGCTCAACGCGGCGCGATACGGCGACCTCAATCGCTTCGCGCGTGCCGACGATGGTGCAGCGCGTCCGGGCTCGAGTGACGGCCGTGTACAGCAATTCCCGCGTCAACAACGGCGAGTCAGCTTCCGGGAGTATGACTAGAATCTCGTCCGCCTCCGAACCTTGGCTCTTGTGGATGCTCATGACGAACGCCGGCTCATAGGCCGTAAGCCGTGACAGACCCACCGCTTGCACCTCGGTCAGCGTTGACCGAAAATAGACGTGACCTCCCGTGGAATCGCGCCAAAGGATGCCGAGATCGCCGTTGCGCAACCGTCCGTCCGCGGAATTCTGAGTCACCAGAATCGGTTCGACTCGAATACCACGGCGAGCAAGCTGCATGGCACGCACGCGCCGCCCCACACGTTCGTTCCACGTCTCGACGCCATAGCGTCCTTTCCTATGTGCGCAGAGCACCCTGAAGCGGTCGAGTTGCTTCAATGCCAGCTTGGGGTCGCTGGCGTCGCACAAGGCCAGATTGGCGTCCGCAATCCGCTCTTCGGTGCGCTGAAGCGCTTGACGAGATCCCGGCACGAATGAGACTCCCGGGTCGCCCCTCAGCAGCACGTCGAGTGTCCCGCGTACGTCGCCGGCGTTGATACTTTTCGCAAGCAACCCAATCCCCCCTCCGGAACGAAAGCGGTGGCTCTCGGTCAATTCCACGACGTGAGCCGCAATCGTCGACGACTCAGTTCCGGACGCAACGCTCCCCACGCTACTCGTGTAACCGTGGGGATTGATGCCACACGTCTCGGCCACTGTGGGAGCGAACAGGGGCGAAGACTCCGCATTGCCCGCGGCACAGAGCTCCGCGAGCACGGCTCCCGCCTCGACGGACGAAAGCTGATGTGCATCCCCCAAAATGATCACGCGCTCGACATCTACTGCGACCTCCATCAACTGACGCATCATCGAAAGGTCCACCATGGACGCCTCGTCCAATACGATCAAATCCCCTAATAGAGGCGTCCTCCGACCGTCCCTCTGGCGTCGACACGAGCCGACCGCGCGATGCACCGTACTCGTCTCAGTGGAAAGATTGCTTATCGTTGCGGGAAGTTGGGTGAGGTTCTGTTTCGCGCTGGCAATCGATTCCGAAAGCCTAGCCGCGGCCTTTCCGGTTGGCGCCAGCAATAGGACGCGGAGCTCCTGCTTCTCGGTCGCTCGAGCCAAATCGCTCAAAAGCCCCATGAGCCGCACCACGGTTGAGGTCTTGCCCGTGCCTGGGCCACCAATGATAATGCAGAAACGGCGCAGTACAGCTACGGCCGCAGCCAGCTTCACTTGCGCCGCGGCTCCGACCATCCAGCGCTCCAACGCTGCGCGCATCTCCGCCGGTGGTGGTTGACTCTGCACGGGCTTCAGGCGCGCGGCAATGTGACTCGCCAGGGCTCGTTCATGCTGAAAATATCGCTGCAAATACAACCGGTGATGCTTCAGCACCAGAGGCCCGACGCTCAACGCAGACGCCGTTTCCGTTGCTGGCTCACACAACAACCCCGACCGCTTGAGTTCCTCGACCCATTCCGAGAGCTGAGGCATGACACCGCTGAGCTCGGTTTCGTGATCGCTGTCTCGGCTCATCGCGCGCAGTACCTGCGAAACGGGTTGACCCGCCAATTCCGACAACGCCAAACACACGTCGCCCTGGCGAGTGGCCATCGAAAGCATTGCGATGCTCAACCAAAGCACCCACGACTGCTCGCAAACTTCACGCAGCAAGAGGTTCGCCAGTTGCCGATCGAGGGGCGACCAACCAGGGATCAAACTAAGCTCTTCCAGGGTCGGGTTCATGAGGGTTGACCGTCAAGCATGGCTTCGAATGCTCGAATTCCGTCCCAACTGGGGCGATGGTAAAAGACACCGCTGCACGGCCCGAGCTCGGGCACCATCCCGCGCAGAAAGAGATAGAACACCCCACCAAAATGGGACTCATAGTCATAGCCAGGATGCGCAACGCGCAACCAGCGGTCCACGGCCGCGGTATAGATGGCAGCCTGAATCGGGTAGTGATGCCGCCGCATCTCGTCGCGAATCCGCGCTTGACTGTAGCCATCGCTGGCATCGCCGAGCGCGTTGGATTTGTAGTCCACGACGAAGTAACGCCCTTTCCATTCGAACACCATGTCGATGAAGCCGCGCAAGAAGCCCGAAATGGGGTCGAAGCGCAACCGCTTCAAATCACGGTCGTACTCCGCTGGCAGTCCGGTAACGAGCGGGCTAAGGTGCGCGGCTAGTCTTTCCGAACTCAAGGCAGCGACTCTCATGATGAACTCGAGCTCATTGAGTCGGCTTGCAGCAGGGATGTTGCACAATCGAAGCTCGGACTCATCGGGCAAGAGCGGAAGCTCCATAACCCCGCGCAACGCGCGCCGCACAATCTGCTCGTAACGGGAGGGCTCTAGGCCAAAGCGCTCGAGGGCCAGAGCTACCTCTGGTTCGCTCGAATCGGGTCCGAAGGTTTGAAAGTCGACCCGCTCAAGGATTGCGTGCAGGGCCTCACCGGTGCGCGCCCCCCGCGGCAAGTCCTTCAACGGCAACTCGATCGCGAAGGCACTCGACTCCGCTGCCTCGGTTGGCGCGTCGGGCACCTCCGAGGCATCGACATCGCGCCCGAGGTCATCGCCGGAAGACGCACCGGCGGTCAATGCACTGTAGCTCGTTGTGCGCACCGCCGGCACGACGATACGGGTGAGCGGTGCAGGCGCCTGCAGGAGTTGCGATTGCGGTGCACCGGTAGCCAGTTCAGGTTCCATCAGCTCGTCGCAGTCGCTGACCTTGATTGCGCCAGCTTGTGCCGCGGCGAGCAGCGTCTGGCGCCAGACACTGCCGGCAGGGTTGCCCCGCTCTGCCGCATCAACGGGGCTCAGGTTCTCGCGTAACAAATGAAACAGTGAACTCGATTCCGAACCCTGCGCGTGAATCCAAACGAGAGCTACCTGATGCTTGGCCCGCGTGAGGGCAACGTACAAAAGTCGCGCGCTCTCCCGCGACTGCTCGACTTCCGCCAAGTGCCACTCCGGCGCTTCGCGGCTCAGTAGCTTCGGCTCAAGGTGTACGACCGTGGCAGACCGTGCCTGTTCAGTCTGGCGCCGTCGAAAGACAAGGCTGTTCGCGGCACGCCGAGCGCCGCCCTTCCACAAAAAAGGGCATATCACGAACGGAAACTGCAGCCCTTTGCTACGGTGAACCGTCGTAATCAGGACCGCGTCCGAGTCCGCTTCAATGCGGAGCTGCTGTTCCTCGACGGATAGTTCCTGGTCACCGGCTTGGGCGCGTTCGAGCCACTCCAGTTGAGCGTCAATAGCAAGGTGCCGTTGACGGGCGGCGTTTTGCACCAACTCTGCTGCGTGCAGGAGATCGGTAATGAATCGTTCCCCGAAAGGTTCGCGAAGTAGCCGCAGCTTGATCGCCAACTCGCGCTCGAACCGCACGACCACGGACAGCACTCCCGAACGCTCCCACAGTCGTCGGTAGCTCTCCAGACGTTCGATCCAGCGCTCCCATTCTTGCGTAACTCCCCGCAGTGCTTCAATCGCGTTCGGCTCGAGTCCCACCAAAACGTCGACGAGCAGGGCCGTCATGCGCGCGGGTTCATTCGGAGCCAATAGCGCGCCCATCAGGGTGCGCAATGAGCCGGCGCCGTCACTGCTCAGCACACTGCTTTCGCTGGTCTGGACACACCGCACGCCACTCATACGCAAGACGCTGGCCATCTGCAGGCACTCACGATTGGTGCGTCCGAGGACGGCAATTTCAGCGGCGCGAATCGGCCGCAGCCACCCCTGCGGCGTGGTGGATAAGAGCACCCTTACGTAACGCGCGGTCGCGTCCATCGCTAGCCGTTGAGCACGGTACTTTGGCACCCGTAGGTCGCCCTCGCGTTGCGTAGCGCCGACCGTTAGCAGGTGCACGCCGCTAATTGGCTCACCCGTTGGATCGGTCAGATCCTCAGCGTTAGGCCGAGGTCCCACCGGCACGAAGTCGATGCCTGCGGCAAGAAACGGATCGGGGTGCCCGCGGTAAAGCCGTTCGATTCCCGCCAAGAGGCGTGGGTCACTTCGCCAATTGACTTCGAGCGTGTGGCAATGCACGCGTGGGTCATCCTTGGCAAGTAGGTAGCTGTTCACGTCGGCGCCGCGGAAGGCGTAGATGGACTGCTTTGGATCGCCGATTAAGAAGAGCGAAACATCCTGGCCATAGATGGTGGAGAAGAGCTCGAATTGCACCGGATCGGTGTCTTGAAACTCGTCGATCAGTGCCAAGGGAAAGCGTTGTCGAAGGCCGCTCACCAGCGCTGGACCGCCGCTTCCCGCGAGAGTATCGCGGAGCCGCCGCAACAGATCGTCGTAAGCTTGAATCGCTCGCGCCTGCTTTCGCTGTTCCAGCTCTTCCGACAGATACTCGAGAAACTCGCATTGTGTCCGCACGCCTCGCATCAACATGCAGTGCCTGACGCGAGCAAACTCTTCGCGACACGCGGCGAGCACGTGGAACCACTGGGTCAGTGCTTCCACCTTGCACTCGGGATTCTTGTCCGCGAGCTCGATCAGCCGCTCGAATGCCGCACAGGGCTCGCTCAGCAGATAGAACGGCGTAGCAAGCCATCTCCGCGATTTCTCGGCAAGATCCGCGACCCGTTTACCAATGCCATCCTTCGGCTTGGTTTTGTTGATGCGGCCAAGTACTGGCTTGTGTGACTCGTCTTCAAGCCACCGCAGTGCACAAGCGCGCTGCGCTTCGAACGCGTTCAGGGCCTCATCGAGTCCGTCGGGGGCGCCGTCGATCGTTGGTTCGAGCTGCAGGCGATCCCCCTGAGTTGCGAGGTGCGCGAGTTGCTCGAGGCGCTCGGCCGTTATGCCAACCGCGCGTAACACCATCAGCTCGCGGTAAGGGCGCGCGGCTAGCCGCGTAACCATGTAGTCGCTGACAATTTCGGCTAACAGGGTGTCCGTTGATTCGACCAGCTCCGTCTCGAAAGCCATCCGGCTTTCGAACGCATTTTGTTCCAGTACCCTGGCGCAAAAACCATGAATGGTCATGACTGAGGCCTGGTCAATTACGAGTAATGCGCGTTCGAGTCGCGCTTGGGCTTCCGCCGTGGCGCCGAAACGGCTCAAGTACGCACGCAACTCTGGTTCACATTCGGGCGCGTCCCCCGCCAGGCAGCAATGGGCAAGTCGAAGACGCGCTCGGATACGGTCGCGTAACTCTCCGGTTGCGGCACGCGTGAACGTCACGACCAAAATCTGCTCGGGCAGGAGCCCAAGCTCCAGCACGGCTCGCAGATATAGGGTAGATATGGCGTGCGTCTTGCCAGTCCCAGCACTGGCTTCGATTAGATGCAAGCCGCCAAGAGCAACGGCGTACGCGTCCAATGGCTTCACGCGACTACTCCAGAACCCATCTGCTTCGCGCTTCCGATACTCGCCCAACGGACTACCTCGGTTGCCTCGACCATCTCTACGTGTCGCATATACGGCTCGAATACCTGCGTAGCAACTTCGCCGAAGCCTGGGAATTCGGGCAATCCAAAGCGGTTGGCCCAGTCGGGTCCGAGCGGCGCCTCTGTCCCAAACAACCTCAGAACCTCTCGCGGCGCGACTGAACTTCGGAACTCCCCCTCGTCGTCGGTCAATGGATCGCCATAGTCGCGCAATGCCCGCTCAAACGCGACTGACTCTGCTTCTCCTTGGTTGACTCGGTGAGCATACTCCCAAGAGAGCTGGGGAAAGAACGCGAGCGGGGCGCGCTGACCCACCCGAAACAGGTTCAGCAACTGCTGCAGGTATTGAACGGCTTCATTCGCGTTCAGCGGCGAAAGGGTCTCGATGCAAATTTGCGACGGGTGATTTGAGTGGCGACGAAGAATGAAGCTACGCGGCGCGGAACCGCTCGCGGCCAGCAGCACGTGACGCAGCCACGTCGCAAGCCGGTGCTTGGCGGTCAGTGTTGACAGACTAAAGTCGATCAGTCTGTGCTGGTACAGGTTAGGCACGACCCCGGCGACGGCGACACCATCAATAGTCAGTGCAACGCGCTTGTGGTGCGCGCGTCCTGTCGCGCCAAGGCTGGACGCGGCCACACACATCGCCTGCACCAGCGCGAGCTGCTCGTCGAATAGCACTTGCCCGAGATTGGAATGAGGTCGTCTTCCATTGGCTGTCCAACGGCTCAAGGCCATGTCGGCTCCTGCGCCGTCGAGGATCGCCTCGAGCTGAGCTGTCGTCAAAAAATGGCGTTCGAGCGGGTCGAGGTCGGTTGGGTCGAGTACGTCGAGGGACGATTGCTCGCCTGCGAGGCTCGCTCCGAGGGCATACCGATAGAAGAACTCGGCGGGGGAACCCCAAAATCGCTCAAACGTAGGCAGGTCGAGTTGGCTCAATGTGACAGCGCCAAGTGCCTTCGTCATACCAAGCTCCGGAATCGCTCTCGCGCTCAGCAAGGCCACGGCAGCCTCGTATTCCCGACCACTTCGCACGATCATGCGCGCGTCACTCCCGTCGAAGTACCGAGCATCATGCGCGTGGAGCGGGTGCCAAATCACGAGGCGATCGCTTGGCTTGCCGGATGCGCATTCGAAGGACTCGTCCACGACGGACAGGAGTTCCTCAACCACAACACTGCGCGGCAGCAACGCGTCGGCGCGAGCGTCACGGCCACGGTAGGTGATGATCAGCCTTTCGCGCGCGGCAAGCAGCGTCTCAAGGAAGAGATGACGGTCTTCATCACGCGTAACCCGATCGCCTGGCCTACCTGGAGAACGAGCCACGGCGTCGAAGGTTGAATGGGCTTGCGTCCTTGGAAAGCACCCATCGTCCAGGCCTACCATAGCGATGATGCGCGCTGGAATGCCACGCATCGGGAGCATTCGACAGAACGTGACGCCGCTCGAAAGCAACGTCTGCGAGGTGCGCGTTTGGTCGAAGTGCTGCCGGATCTTGGCCGCGACGGTGTGAGCCGGGACAGCCTCTTCGAATCCAGCACCTTCGGCTAGCTCCTTCAAGGAGCCAACGAATTGAAGCAGATCCGCCAGTTGCCACGCAGTATTCGCTTCAACGCTCAGCAACGCTTGCGCGGCCAGGGTGATCACCCGGTACCAATCCCCAAAGCTGTGCGGAGCGGCGAACCGATCCCTCCAAGTGAAGACGGCCTCCGCGCACTCGACGAGTCGTCCGGCGAGCTCGGCCTCTTCACCCTCTACATCGATTGGCAAAATCCCCTTCCACGGGACTCCTGCTCCGCTATCGCAGGCAGCGCCGAGTAGCAGTCGTGATAAACCGAAGCGCAGTGTGTTCTCACGCTGCCCCGCCAAGCCTTCACGAGCTCGATCGCTCAGATCGACGCCCCAAGTGACGTTCAAGCGGCGCAGCCAGTCGCGCAGCTTGGGCAGCTGGGCTGGTTCGATGCCAAACCGCGCCAATATTGGCGCATGCCCCAACAGGTGTGACAGGTCTGCAACCGTTATGCGTGCCGTTGCCAACTCGAGCAATTTCACCATCGACTCGGCAAACGGGTGGCTCGCTCCGACAGTTCGGTCCGACAACGTATACGGTACGTAACCGCCCTGCCCCGGTTCAGCGGAAAACACCGCCTCGACAAGGGGCGCGTACGTCTCTACGTCGCGCAACAATACAATCACGTCCTCCGGTCGCAGACTGGGGTCGCGCTCGAAACTGTCGACCAGCAGCTCGCGAAGTACCTCCAATTCACGCCGCGGCCCATGGCAGGCATGAATCTCGAGTGAGCGGTCGCTTTCGAGCAGCCGCAAACGCGGCGCACTGCTGACTTGCCCGCGACGGCGCAACGCGCACAGATCAGCCTGCAGCGTTGCGAGCACGGTCGATGCGTTGGGTTCGACGAAATCGACACCCACGCCGTCCACGTAGTGGCAATCGCGCTCGAGCAACAGACCCATGTCGCGCATGATCCGCCCGAAGTGCATCAAGAGTGGTTGCGGACTCGCCAACTCGGCTTCGGGCGCCACACTCCCGAGCTGAGCCGCCCGCAATTGGGAGCTCAGCGCTTGACGCTTGCCCGACTCTTCGCCGATGTACTCTCGGCTGGCTGTGAGCAGGAACCAGTGCACGGGTAGATGGCGACTCAAAGCGTCGAAGACGCGAATAAACATTGGCGGCAGTGAGGCCACGCCAAACAAGATGATTCGTTCAGGCAGCAGCTCTGGCGGAATCTTACCGCCCTCGAGCCTCTCGATCAGAAGCTGCGCGCGGGCGGGAACGTGCTGTTCGCCCATGCGACTCGCGAGCAGACGGTACACGGCAGGCAACAACTCCACGTGCTTGTCTTCCGCATTGTCCTTAGCCCAGGCAGTTAGCCAATCAGGCCGATAGACTTGTACCTGATCGAGCGCCTCAGCCAGATGCTCCGATAATTCAAGTCGACCCACTACGCCCGGGCGTTGGTCAAGGTAGTCCGACAAGGGTTTAAGGCGAGGCTCGGAAGGAATGGAACTTAGCTGCACCGCCAACTGCAGCGCCATATTCTCGCGTGAGTAACGCTCGCCTGCGGTTTGCGGCCCCAGCACGGAATCCGCTAGGGTATCGATGAAGGCTCGGGGAAACGGATAGGTTGCATTGGCCCATGCACTGAATTGGTTAGCCAACCCCATCGCTAACCAGCGCTCCATCCCCAAGCTCTGTACGACGATTAACTCCGGCGAAAGCACACGGCGCTTGGGCTGAATGAGGACGGACGCAAGATCGAGCAGCAACGACTCTAATCGATTGTTGCGATAGAGATAGAGCATGGGGGCGCGAGAATTAGCTACGGCGCCGGTCTCCTTGCTACGGAGCTCCGCGCACGTTCGAGCTCGAACGGTTGAATTTCTGGGTTGACTGATTCAGCGGCAACGCTCACGACTGCGCGCCAGCAGCCACTGCCAAGCCGACGTTGGGCGTGTGGTGGGCCACCCTACCGCGGGTCGACCCATCGAGCCAACCCGCCATGGGTGGGCCCGCTAGACCGCGATTACGGAGAAAAGGCCGAGGACATTCATTTTCTGACAAGTGATCAGTCCCTGACCAATCGTTCGGCACGTGGACAGCAGGAGACCTTACGTAGCTCCGACTTCGTGCCGTCTTTTGCGTATTCCGTGGAATCGACCAGCGGTCTCTGGTGTTGTCGCAGGCGAACCGCGCTCGGCGACGCGCATGTGCTACGCCTCCGACGGGAACGGCACAGGCCTGTGTCCCATCGCTCCGAAAGTCATTATGAAGGGCGAGCGCACCTCTTCATTTCAAGCATAAGGTTTGGTCAGAATGAATCTCGTTGAGTGGATGCAGCGGTTGATGTCCGATTTCGGTGCCGCATGGGTTATGTGGATCATGATCGGACTTAGTGTCATCTCGGTTGCGATCATGCTGGAGCGCGCTTGGTTCTTTCACAGCCTTCGCGATGATATTGGTCAGCTAGCTTCCAAGCTACGCGCGGCCCTTCGTGACGATGACCTCGAACAAGCCAAGAAGCTTTTGGAGGCCTCTCCCAGTGCTGAAGCAGCGGTCGTGGTGGCGGGGATACTCGAGGCGGATCGCGGCGCTCAAGCAGCCGATCAGGCAATGATGGGTGCGGTCGCGTTGCAGCGGCTCAGGCTCGAGCGGCGTCTGGTGTTCCTCGGTACGGTCGGCAACAACGCACCGTTCATCGGGCTGTTTGGCACCGTTATCGGCGTCATCCAGGCTTTCGAGGCCCTCGGCAAGCAAGACACGGTAAGCGCGGCTGCGACGGCAGCTGCCGGCATGGCACCGCAACAGGTCATGGCGGCTATTGCAGAAGCCTTGGTGGCAACAGCAATTGGTTTGTTCGTCGCGATACCGGCAGTGGCCATGTACAACGTGTTCATGCGCAAGGCCAAGGCAACGCTCGCCAACACCGAGGCGTTGACGCGGGTGCTCATGGCTCATCTTGCAGCCCAGAGTGCGAATCAAGCGGTCGCGGCGGAGGACTAACCCATGGCAGCGGCTAGTAACGGCGACGACGACAGCATCGTTGCGATCAACGTAACGCCATTGGTGGACATCATGTTGGTGCTGCTCATCATCTTCATGGTGACGGCTCGCATCATTGTCTCTCAAGGCATGCCCATGGATCTACCCAAGGCGGCAAGCGGCGACAGCATCCAGACCGTCTTTAGCGTGGAGCTAACGGTAGATGGAAAGACAGTGGTGGACTCGCAGCCCGTAAAGGACGACGAAGCGATCCCTCCTCTGGCTCGCGCCGCAAAGACCAAAAACAAGGATCTTAGAGCAGTCATTCGCGCGGACAGGAAGGTCGAGCACGGTCGAGTGATTCACGTCCTCGATCTCCTTAACCGAGTAGGCATCGCGAAAATTGCGTTTGCCACTGCGCCTGCTACCGAGGCGCAAACGGAGCCACAACCTGCTCCAGCGGCCCCCTGAACGCACTCCGCCATCTCCGCGAGCGTCACTGGTCTTGTCTTAGGGTAAAATCGTGCGAGACACTTCCGAACCACTTCTAGCCATTGGGGCTGCTGTCGATTCCAATCAAGAGGCGAGTCAGCGCGCAGACAGCTCGGGCTCGAACCCGACGGGGGTGACGGATGTCTCGACCGGCATTGCGTCGGAAGCTGCGTTGGATCCGGCTTTTCAAGAACGAAGCCAGAGTGACACGCGGGACCTCGGTGTTGACGACACACCTCCGCGGCCGCCAATGAAGTCCCACTCCGGAGCGCGCTTGCGCGCTGCCACGTCCTTCGACCCGATCGCGCACATCTTCGAAAGCATGCGGCGCGAGCGTCGGGTGGGATTGAGCGCAGGATTGGCAGGAGCGCTGCTTTTGCACGGAGCAGCCGCAGCTCACGGCTACTCGTCTTTACTGGATCTGGGCTCTTTCGCAGCGGCAGTCCGATCTGCGGTGGTCGACGATGTACGAGCCACCTACGCCGTGGAAGTGAATAAGCCGCCACCTCCGCCACCTCCACCCGAACCAGAACCGGAAAAGCCGCAGCCGCAACAACCTCGGACGCCCGCGCCGCCGCAATCGCAGGCGGAAAAGCCTCCAGCCCCAGCACAAGCGGCTAAGGTGTTGACGGCCGATCCCGATCCGAACGAGCCCCTCGATCTAACCGATCAGGGATTCGTGTCGGGTGAGGGAGATCGCTTTGCCGGTGGCGTCACCTCCGCAACTGGCACCTCGAAGACGGCTGTACGCGATCTCAACGCCCAGCCAGGCGGCGTCGTGGGCGGTAAGGGCGCTGCCCCACCCCCACCGGCTCCGAAAGTGGATCTCAGTCGACCCGCCGCGCCGGCTTCGCTTGCTTGGGATTGTGGCTTCCCGGCAGAAGCCGACGTTGAGCAGATCGACTTCATGCGGGTGTCCATCGTCGTCACGGTTGGGGTCGATGGAAGGGCACAGCGTGTCACAGTGCTCAAGGATCCCGGCTACGGGTTCGGAAACCAAGCTCGGCAATGCGCCTTGCGGAAGACGTACAACGTCGGCTTGAATGCCGACGGCAAGCCGATTGTGACGACGACTCCACCTTTCATCGTCCCGTTGCGGCGTTGAT
>JBLNFG010000853.1:0-9459 GCA_050263495.1 Myxococcales bacterium
TTTGTTCCGTTGGGCTTTCGCCCAAACCCGAATTCGCTGCGCGAATTCCTAGTACCCCTCACCTCGGTAGCACTCATCACTTCAAAAGATTCGGGGTACTAGGTCAGTCGCATCGGGTGACACGTGGATGCAGGAAAGTGTTAGGTTAGTGATGCACATGAGGCACGAGGACATTCGACAGACGCAATGACCGCCATGCCGAAATTCAACGAGGTGTGCGTCCATGCCTAAACACGAAGCTTCTCTCAAGCTCGGCGCAGCGGGTGTGGCGCTCATCGCCGCAACGCTGGCCAGCCGCGAGGCACAAGCGGGGAGCGCCAGGCTGTTGGTGTTTCTGCACGTGGCGGTCAAGCAACGCGCGTTGCAGGGACAGTTCCAGAACGCGCTCCCGGGTGTTGACGTGACGGCAGTGGGGCGCATTGGGGACTTCGAGCGTAGTCTGAAGGAAGGGGCTGACACGGTCATGGCACTTCCCATCGTGCTCTCAGCCTACAAACTGACTCCGACTCTCAGGGGTATGCGCGGCGGGAGCTCAGAGGAAAAATACTCCTTGGTCGCCGTGGGATCTGCACCAGACCCAGCAACGGTCACGTCCGTTGGGGCTCTCGATGTTTTGGGTCGCGGAGGGACCACCTCGTTCGTTCACATGATGGTTGGTTCCTCGCCTCGCGTGGAGCGAGTCCCAAAGGTAGAAGATTTGCTTCCCCTGCTGCAGATGCAACGAGTGGCGGCAGTCATGATCCCGTCGCGACTGTTTAGCGAGATCAGCTCAGCCAGCAAGCTTCCTTTGGCTCAGAGCAGTCTCTCAAAGGTTAGTGGCTTGCCCGCGGTGGCTTCCATCACTGGCACTGGCGCCCAAGTGGTCGCTGCGATTAAGAAGATGCCGTTGGCCCTATCCAAGACCTTGGGCGTCGACGCATGGGACTGACAGCCTGCCGCGTTCAGCTTGCCTGGGGCGTAGGAGCTCTGTTCAGTTCACGTGAGCACAGAACTGCTTCACCTCGAGGCCATTGCCTCCGCCCCAGATCTCGAAGCCGGCAAAGATGAGGCTTAGGTACATCTCCTTCTTGATGCCGTAGCTATTGTTCACCGCATCTTGGATGAACTTGTTCAGATCGAACGTCATGGAGTCAATGGGCGAGGTGCTGACGTACGAGATGCAGGGGGGATTGGTATTATCGATCCAAACATCCCAACTGCCCGGTGATACCCCAGCCACACTATGGCCCTTTTGATTGGGCTGACAGCCTCCGCCTCCGCCGCAGACGCCTCCACGCGGCTGACGCCCGTTGGGTTTGTAGTACCAAACCATTAGGTATGCCCCGCCCGACCCAGGATTGAACTGACCGGAAGGAATCGGCGCGCTCCCCGCGGTAAACCAAACATCGTAGGCCGCGTTGAACTGCGAATTGTCGCGGCTCAATGCGTTCGTAGAAAAGATGGTGGGAATGGTGGTCAATGCCGACACTTGTTTCGGCAGGTTGCTCCCTTTGCTCACCGCTCCAGCGTATTGACCGATGAAGAGGGTAGGGTACCCGGTTGGGTCGGTGTCGGCGCCAGAAGCGACGTTCTTTGGATCGCTGACTGTGAAAGACAGCCCCTTATAAGCGATGCTCTGCCCATCGTACTTCTTCCACCAATTGGGCAAAACCGTGTAGTTCTTGTCTCTGCCCTCGACTAGAATTTCCGTAGTTGTATCTCTGGAAGAGTTCGTTCCTGAGGTGGTCGCGGTATCACCGCACGTTGTCTGCGGTCCCGTCGCGAGTCCACCACCCGTCGCTGAACCGCCCTGGTCCTGTCCTCCGGCGTTCGAGCTAGTTTTTGTGTTCGCGGTTCCACCTGCCGTCGAACTCTTCGTTCCGGTAGTCGTTCCGCCGCTGGTGGGCTTACTTCCGCTCGAATTGCCAGAGCCGCCAGCTGAGCTCTTGGTGTCTGACGAATTCTTGGTGCCGCCCTTGGTTGACGAACCACCAGCATCCGGCGCACTGCTCGAGTCGTCGGCGCCCCCCGTCGTGGACGAAGCTCCACCCTTTGTCTTGGTGCTGCTCGCTGTGCGAGTGCCACCGCTCGACGCGCCGCCCTTCCCTGACTGTCCGCCCTTGAGAGACGACCGTGAGCTCGAGGTGTCCGCGCCGCCCGTGGCCCCAATTGATTCGCCAGGACTTTGCTGGATGTTACTCGCCTCGTCAGGGCTGCACGCAAGCATGACCAGACCAGTGAAACAGGACAGAGTGACGAAGCGCATGAAACCTCCGGAATCGCGACTGCCTAGGGATGCTTCAGAAAGTGATGCCACCAACCTGATCAACTCCAATTGCAGGCTCGAGCTTGCCGAAGTCGAATCGAGGAGAGCCGGTTGATTCCGCTATCTGGCGGCATTCCGCGGCACAGGACGACGCTCAAGGTAGGTGATTGGAGGCGTTCCGGCAACCGCAATAGCAAGCCTATTCCATGCCTTACGGACACCTTTCCTAAACTTTTGCAGGAGGATCAGAGAGGCCCGGCTCTCACCACGAGAACCGCTGACCGTTTGTGAAGGCGCGTCGACTCGCAACACGCACGGCAGTTCCCCTCCGACCGACCCCACCCCGACTACCCATTGTCAAGCGGCATACCTATTGCTGGCTCGGGCTGCGAGGCTCAACTGTGGCACATCAACGATCCTTACCTAAGCCCCGAACCCAAGCCAGAACACCCGACTATCCTCGCCTCTCCACAGTGGCGATCGCGACGGCATTGATGGCGTGCGGAGGTAGTATCGAACAGACGGGATCCCCGGACGACTCAGGTTCAGGAGGCAGTTCCGAGCAGAACACGAACGTAGGGGGAGTAACCGGAACCAGCCCGGATCAGGTAGGCACCGGCGGAGCGAAGCGTTCCAGCACGGGTTACGGTGGCCTGTCCGGAGAGATGCCCCTCGACACGTTTGCGCGTGGCGGCTCCTCTACCTACAAGAGCGGTACTAGTTCGGGCACTGGCGGTATGAATGGCGCCGGGGCCGGCAGCTATATCGGGAAAGCTTCAGGTGGCACAGTTGGCACAAGCGTGATCGTCAGCACGGAAACGAGCTTCGGCGGCATGGGTGGCGTTGCGCCGCCCGGCTACTTCGCCGGCGGGTCCGGAGCGGTAACAAACACAAGCTCGCCAGTGACTGGTACCGGAGGCGCAGCTGTTGGCTCCAGCAAGTCGACGAATATCGGTGGAACCGTCGCGACCTCGACAAGTGCGTCCACTGGCACCGGGGGCGCAATCGTTGCGACTACGACTTACGGTGGGCTCGCCGGTGGGGCACCTGCCACCTATCTACCCGAGCAACCGGACCCTTCCGGCGATGTAGGCGCGACCGCGGCAGCGGGATCCGCGGCGCTGCCCTCCAACTCGAATGGTGCAGGTGGCTCTGGTAGCAAGTAGACGATTCGGGTCATTGAATCGCATCACGCATGGAACTCTGCCTCGTCACCGATCACGCCTGCAACCTGCGCTGCTCTTACTGTTATACCGGTCGGAAAGCGTCGCGTCCGATGAGCGTCGAGATCGCCGAGCGCGCGATTGATCTGGCGCTCGCGCAGGATCCCACGGGGCTCGAATTGTCTTTCTTCGGCGGTGAACCGTTGCTCCAGTTCGATCTCGTGGCGCACGCGACGAACTACGCCGAGCAACGGCTCGCCGGGCTTGGAGTGGCCACCAAGCCGTTTATTCATCTCAATACCAACGCGACACTGGTCGATGAGCGCGTCGCAACATTCGTGCGTTCGCACCTGCCACTCAACGCATTCGTATCGCTCGATGGACCAGCATTCGTCCATGATCGCCATCGTCTGGACATCGCTCGCAGTGGTTCGCACGCGAGGGTCAGAGCTGGAATACAACGCTTGCTAGACGCAGGGGCCACGGTCATTCCCGTAGCCGTCGTGAATCCCGATACTGCGGAATTTTTGGGGGACGTGGCCGTCGAGCTGTTTGGTTTGCCTATTTCTCGCGCCCACATCACTTGCAACCTGCGTGCGGCTTGGGACGACACAGCACTCGAGGGGCTGCGCCGCGGGTTGCACGATGCTGCTCGCGTCTGGGGCGACGCGTTTCGCGCCGGTAGGGCGGTCCAGTTCGAACCGCTTACGAACAAGGTGCTCTCTCATCTTCACGGTGCGATGCCCTGTGCTCGACGTTGCCAGTTGGCGGCCCGAGAACTCGTGGTAGCACCGAGTGGTCGCATCTATCCGTGCGGCGAACTCGTCGGTGAAGACGAGAATCAGCGATTCGTGGTTGGGGATCTCGAACATGGGCTCGACCTGCCCAAGCTGCAGCTGCTGCGACAAACCAAGGAACGCATCGAAGTGATTTGCGAAAGTTGCGCAATTCGTGAGCGTTGTTCCAGCAGTTGTGGGTGCAAACACGTGGCGCTCACCGGCAACTATGGCGAGATTACTGACACCTTGTGCGAAACGGAAGCGGCATTGATCGATGCAGCGGACTCGATTGCAGAGCGACTACACGCCGAGGGCTGCAAGCCGTTCCTGCGCTACTTCTACGACCAGAGGTGGACCGTTCACGAGCAAATCGGGATGGTGCGGTTGCGCCGCAACGCGGCGGACGCTTAGGAGTTTGTCGGTTGGTTCCGCGCTGACGGCAAACGGCGGGTAGCATCGCGTTTCCCTTGTGGGTAGACTCCGCGCCCGGAGCCATTCCTGATGTTGCGACGATTAACCCGACGGTTCACCCAGGCGATTTCCGTTACCATTTTCTCCGTGCTCGAGGTGCTCGGTCTGCCCAAGGTCCCGCCACCATCACAGAAGGGCGGAGACCTATGAACGCGAGTGCGGACTTTTCTAAGCGTGTCGAACTCGGTCGCACGGGCTTGCAGGTCTCGAGGCTTGGTCTCGGCGCTGGCTACGGCGTCTCACAACAGGCTTGCCAGCGCGCCTTCGAACGCGGACTAAACTATTGGTTCTGGGGATCAGCGAGGACGCCCGGCATGGCTCAAGCGATCCGTAGTTTGGGCTCCGCGCATCGAAGTGATCTCGTAATCGTTCTCCAGTGTTACGTCCGTGTTCCTTCTCTTATCCGTAAGAGTGTCGAGCGTGGGCTCGCTGCATTGAATACGGACTACGCAGATGTGTTGCTCCTTGGTTGGTACGACCGAGTCCCGAGTCCCAAGGCCATGGACGTTGTTGAAGATCTGCGTCGTCGCGGCCGGTTTCGACATTTGGCCCTGTCCACCCATCGCCGTTCCCTCGTGCCGGAACTCTTGCCAGAGGGGCGCTACGACGCCTTCCACATCCGCTACAATGCCGCGCATACCGGCGCTGAGCGGGACATCTTTCCCTCCCTGCCGCAACAGCGCGCACCGGGTATCGTCGCGTTCACCTGTACCCGCTGGGGCGACTTGCTCAATCCACAGAAGATGCCACCCGGTGAGGAACCCCTTTCCGCAACCGATTGCTACCGCTTTGCACTTACTAGCCCGCATGTGGCAGTCGCTACCTGCGGACCGAAGAACGACGAAGAACTGGAACAAGCACTCCGTGTGCTCGATTCTGGGCCACTTGGCGAAGCGGAACTCGAGCGTGTGCGACGCATTGGGCGTCACGTCTACGAGAGCAAGTCCGTGATGGATTGGTTTCGGTGAATCACGGCGGACGATCAGGACGAGCCTCGTCGAAAAGACAGGCACGGGGCTCGTCCTACGTTACCCTTGCGGGTGCGTGGGCTCACGTACCTGCGGCACCGCCAGCCGATCCAGTTGGTGTAGCGCAGGGCGTCGATCTGATCGTCATCAAGGGCGACGACAAGCTGTTCTGAGCTGAAACGGATTCTCGCGAGCAAAGCAAGCGGCTGACTCTTCGCGCAGGCAAGGGGTGGCCGCTTCTTGCGTTGAATGGCTCTCCCTATCCACTTAGGCTCTGTGCAGGCTCGCGCGGGCGAGCAACGCGGTAAGCTCTTTTCGGATCAACGCGTCGGGGTGGTTCGTCGACCACGCCTGTAGACGTCGGGCCAAGTGTTGGTTATTGGGTTCGAGTTTGTGCAGGACCATTGTGGCTCGAATGCGATGGTAGTCCGGGACCAGAGGATACGTTGGGCCACCTTTTGCGACGAAGCCTCTGCCATCTGGCGTCGGAACCACGTGTCCATCGTCGAAGGGTGTCCGGTGTTCCAGCCCTAGCCCCTCACTGAGATCACGTACGAGCGCACTGTGCAATTCTCTCACATGATTCGGGCAGTGCTCGGCCAAGGCCGACACAAGCTCGAGTGCATCCACGGGATCCGTTGCCTTGTACACCTCAATCAGTCGGTCATATGCCTCGAGCAGAACCTCAGACCGCGCGGCTAGTTCCGCGACGCGACCACAGACGCGCATGACTTGCTCATATCGCCAGCGCGGAAGTGCCTTCGCGATGCCAGCCGCCGTCTTCTCTGTGTCGAGTCCCTGCGTTGCAAGGCGACAAAGAGCGTTGGTCGCGTACGCTTGGGTCCAGTCATAGCTGCCAAAGGCGACCTTTCGTAGCTCAGGCAAGGCGACGGAACCTAGGTGAAACCAGATCTCGAAAATGGCGGCTTGGCACATGGACATCCATTCCCCCAAGCCCTCGTATTCTCCGGCGTGGCTGCTTGGCTTTTCCGGCGGCGTCCAGAAGTAGGCCTTGGACTTGCCGATCGCTCTCTTTCCGAGTTGCTCTGCAGAGTGTTGTGCGCGAAGTGAAAACTCGACAGGATCCTTGAGAGACGAAGCAACGTACGCAATGTGTTTGCCGATCTCCTTCGATCTCCAGAACATGGCGTCCAGGCTACCATTCGGTCTTCGACGGCTCCACGTTCGAATGAAGCTGCCGTATGGTACTTTATTCCACCCACACCCGATCGATCATCGCGCGTAGCTTTCCGTTCTTACGTCTGTGGTCACTTCGCCCACCCGTGGGTCCCAACGGGCGCGATCCTGATTGTTGCTGAGCTGGGCAAAATAGGAGACGTTTTCGGGGAGGCCGATGCTGTCGCGTTCGGCATTGCCTAGACGAACCGCTCGCCTGAGAGAGAATGCAAGAGAACCCAGAGCTCGAATGGTCACGGCTTTTTTGTTGGTCTGTCCGTCGCGGCGACGATCGCCGCGTGCTCGGAGTATGACGGAGGCTCAACGCAAGCTGGGTCCGGGGGAGTGCGAATACGGATTACTGGAGTGTGCAGAACTCGCTCGACCAGGCCAAGTGGAACGACTGGACTGCGCCGCCGCTCCAATAGCCAGCCTGGGCAGGGGCTCTCACTGAGCGGTGCTGGCGCTGGCCTCTTCGGAATCGCTGTTCTCTGTGGCGAAATTGGTGCGAACGGACGGCGATTGAGGCGCGCGACGTCCACTTGCTTTTTGGACGAGTCGCTCAACCAGCACGAACAGCGATGGGATGAAGAAGATTCCGAGTACCGTCACTGCGAGCATGCCTGAGACCACTGCCGTTCCGAGCATCCGTCGCGCTGCCGCGCCAGCTCCGGTCGCGGACCAGAGCGGCAAGCAACCGCAGATGAACGCTAACGAAGTCATCAGAATGGGTCGCAATCGCAACTTCGCGCCCTCGAGCGCGGCGTCGACCAGCGATTTGCCCGATTCAAACTGATGCTTTGCGAATTCCACGATCAGAATCGCGTTCTTGGCGGTCAAGCCGATGAGCACAATCAGCCCAATCTGCGCATACACATTGTTGTCGAGCTTGCGTGAGAGCAGGCCCAGGTATGCGCCCAAGACCGCAATCGGTGTACCCAAGAGAACACTGAACGGCAGCGACCAGCTCTCATACAGTGCCGCGAGGATCAAGAAGATGAAGACGAGCGACAGCGCCTGCGTCTTGGTTGCACTTCCGGTCGCGACCTTTTCCTGATAGGAGAGCGCGTTCCAGGCGTAGCCAATCTCAGGGGGTAGGGTACTAGCCGCCACCTGTTCGAGTGCCTTCAAGGCGTCGCCCGAACTGTACCCTGGAGCAGGTGAGCCCATGATCTCCACTGCTCGATACATGTTGAAGCGAACCGTGTACTCGGGTCCAGTGATTGCACGCACGTGAACGAACGAGGAGAGCGGGACCATGCTCCCTTGATTGTTTCTTACGTAGAAATTGCCGATGTCTTCGGCTTTGGTTCGAAATCTGGGTTCTGCCTGCAAGAACACGCGCCACTGACGGCCGAACCGCGAAAAGTCATTGACGTATGAACCGCCGAGAAATGTCTGCAGCGCGCCATAGACTTCCGAGATCTGGACGCCTTCCTTCACGGCCTTTTCCTTATCTACGTCTGCATACAGCTGCGGAACAGACGGCAGGAAATTGGGCCGTACGTTGCTGAGCTCGGGACGCTTCTGCGCTTCCGCTACGAACTTCCCGACGTTTCGCGCCAGGAACTCGTAATCGGAGCCGCTCTTGTCCTGGAGCATCATACTGAAGCCGCCGGCTGCGCTAATGCCCGGGATGGCAGGAGGAGCCACCGCATAGATCCGTGCCTCGGGAATTGCCGCGAACTTCTTGTTCAGGCTAGCGAGGATCGCGCTCGCGCTAAGATCTTCGCGCTTGCGCTCGTCCCAAGGTGCGAGGCCAATGAATGCAAGGCCCGTGTATGGGGCTGCAGTACGCGTAAAGATGCTGAAGCCAGCCACGCCATTGTAGGTGCTGATACCGGGTTGGTGTGCGAGGATGTCGTCGATCTTCTTGTACACCTCTCCGGTACGTTGCAGGGATGCGGCGTCTGGCAACTGAACTCCCAGTATTGCGTAGCCTTGATCCTCATCGGGAATGAAGCCGGTCGGCAGCTTCTGCCCCAGAAACCAAGACACACCCGCCACACTGCCCAGCAGTACCAACGGGATTGCAAGCTTGCGGATCAGAAGACGGTTGACCGACACGTAGCCGGCAGTTGCCCGCGCAAAACCGCGATTGAACGCCGTGCCGAGTCGACCCAGAAATCTTCCCGGTTGCTTGCGTGGGCGAAGCAACAATGCACTTAGGGCCGGGCTAAGAGTAAGTGCGTTGAAGGCCGAGATGAGCACCGACACAGCGATGGTCAACGCAAACTGTTGGTACAAGCGCCCCGTAATGCCGCTCATGAATGCAACCGGGATGAACACGGCCGCAAGGATCAAGGCGATCGCGATTATGGGCCCCTGCACCTCGGACATTGCCTTCGAGGTGGCCTCACGCGGGCTCATGCCTTGTTCGATGTGGTGCTCGACTGCTTCCACCACCACGATAGCGTCGTCGACTACGAGCCCTATCGCGAGCACCAGCCCGAATAGCGTAAGCGTATTGACGGAAAACCCAAGCAGCGGAAACAGCGCGAACGTCCCGATCAGCGATACAGGGACAGTCAGCAGCGGAATCAACGTGGCACGCCAGCTCTGAAGGAATACGAAGACAACAATTACAACCAGAAGAATTGCCTCTAGCAGCGTCTCGACAATCTCACGAATTCCAGCCGTCACTGGCCTGGTTGTAT
>JBLNFG010000854.1:0-4636 GCA_050263495.1 Myxococcales bacterium
GCTAACGTGGCAGAACTAGAAACCCAAGGCCAAGCAAGCGCACAGACCGTGACCTCGGGGTCGTTGTTGGACGAGATCCTCAACGAAACCAAGATGGCCCCGAAGGACGAGGGCTACGACATTGCGAAGAAGGGGATCGAGCTGTTCATCGCTGAGATGCTAAAACCCCAGCATGCTCAGGAAAAGGTCGATCGGTCCATCGTTGATTCGATGATCGCGGAGATCGACGCCAAGCTCTCCAAGCAGGTGGATGCGATCATCCACGACGCCAACTTCCAGAAGCTCGAGTCCGTGTGGCGAAGCCTCAAGTTCGTGATCGATCACACAGATTTCCGCGAGAACATCGAGGTCGAGATCCTCAATTGTTCTAAGGAAGATCTGCGCGCCGACGTGTTGGAGTGCCCCGAGATCACGAAGAGTGGCCTGTACAAGACCGTCTACACCAAGGAGTTCGGGCAGTACGGTGGCAAGCCGTACGGTGCGGTGTTCGCCGATTTTTCGGTGAATCCCGGCTCGCAGGACGTCCAGCTGTTGCAGAAGTGTGCGGCCGTGTCTGCGATGGCGCATGCGCCGTTCTTTGCGGCGGCGGGTCCACAATTCTTCGGTCTCGATGACTACCGAGAGATTCCGAATCTCAAGGACATCAAGGCGATTCTCGAAGGCCCGCAGTACGCGAAGTGGCAGAGCTTCCGCGAATCGGATGACGCGCGGAACGTTGGGCTCTGCATGCCGCGGTTCCTGCTGCGCTTGCCCTACGGCGAGAAGAACGTTCCTGCGAAGTCGTTCAACTACGAAGAGGACGTCGTAGGCAAACACGACGCGTCCCTCTGGGGCAACGCCGTGTTTGCGATGGCAACCCGCATCGCCGACAGCTTTGCCAAGTATCGCTGGTGCCCGAATATCATCGGTCCAAACGCTGGCGGCACGGTGGAAGATCTGCCGCTGCACTTCTACGAGTCGATGGGCGAGATTCAGGCGAAGATCCCGACCGAGGTACTCGTCTCGGATCGTCGCGAATTCGAACTGAGCGAAGAGGGCTTTATCCCGCTGACGTTCCGCAAGGACTCGAATAGCGCCTGCTTCTTCTCCGCCAACAGCTGCCAAAAGCCGAAGTTCTTCGGGCAATCCGAGGAAGGCAAGACCGCGGAGTTGAACTACCGGTTAGGCACGCAGCTGCCGTACATGTTCATCGTGACGCGCATTGCCCATTACATCAAAGTGCTGCAGCGTGAACAGCTCGGGTCTTCGAAGGAACGGCTCGATCTCGAGAAGGACCTCAACAACTGGATTGGTCAGTACGTCGTGGATCAGGACGGAGTATCGGCCGCCATTCGTGGCAAGAAGCCGCTGCGCAACGCCCAAATCACGGTCGCTGACGTCCCTGGCAACGCTGGTTGGTACAAGGTCGACATGAAGGTGCGCCCCCACTTCAAGTACATGGGTGCGAACTTCACGCTCAGCTTGGTCGGAAAGATCGACAAAGACTGAGCCGACGTCGTAACGCGCGCCATTGATGCAACAGAGCCGCTCACCAAGCAATTGGGAGCGGCTCTCGCTTTGTCGGGCTCCAACGCAGCAGCTCAGGGCTCCAGGTATCCGCCAGGCACGACGAACGCGTCGTCACGGTCCGCTACGGTGAGCACACCCCAGCAGCAGAGCTTGGTACTTGCCGCAAAATCGACGACCTCGTCGATGCTGCCAATTGGGCCCAATACCGCGATGTTGGAGCGGTGCACACCCCAGGAACCCTTGCCATGTTGGAGTATTGCTTCGTGCAAATGACGCCCGGCTTCGGCTGCTGAAGGCAGCGTCGCGACGCGGAAACGGTTGGTGTTGCCGCCCACCTTGACGTCGACGTAAATCAAGTCGGCGCGCGCATCCTCCACGGTGTACTCGAGACCTGCGGCTTTCAGCTGGTCGAGGAAACTCTGGGCCTGCAGATGGGCGTAAGTTGGGCGAAGATCCTGCCCTTCGCACGCCTCGCGCCGCAGACGCAAGTCACCGGGACCACCCGGGTTACCGCCCTTGGTAAGGTCGTCGGGGTTCATGTCGCGCGCGTAACTAGCCTGTTTTCCGCTGGATTGGACATTCAGCTGCGCTCCACCGGAAGCGGAGCAGGCGGCGGCACCCAACAGTAGACACCCGATTACGCTGGTTCTCATGACGCGGCCCATTCTAGCTTGGCCGAGCCGAGATGGTCGACTTTTAGCACTGATCGGCGAGGTTCAGTCGCGCGCCCGAGTGCCCGAGATTTGAGCCCACTTTAGTCATAAGCGCCGTGTCACGGCGGCAACAGGTGTCGAATCTCGAAGCGAAAGGTGCCGGGCCAGAGCGAGCCATGGGCGATTCTGGTGACGAAAGGTGTCGAATCTCGAAGCGAAAAGTGCCGGGCCAGAGCGAGCCATGGGCGATTCTGGTGACGAAAGGCGCCAAATTCCTTCGCGCTAGCGTGTCGCTTCGTCGCCGCGCCGGCAAAACCAACCCTGCTGAAAGCCTCAATGGGGGCGCCATCACTGCTCTTTGAGGCGCAGCGACGAGGACGTTCCGCGCAGGAAGCGGCGACCGGCTCGGCGATTACAGTTGGGGTTTCGCACCGGTCGACGCTCTGGGTGCCGAACACGTGGTCTTTCTGGCATGCCCAGCAGTAGCGACTTCCATCCGTGGTCGCGAGAACGGTGCACCTGGTGGACGCCCGAACTGCGTACGTGATCACCGATGATTTGCGTACAGGGGGCAACCATGGCTAACCTATGCCTCGTTATGTCGCGGTCCGGTAATCCTACGATTTGGGGCGTCCTCTTGACCTTGTTGCTACCAGCCTGCGCCAGTGGTCCGGACCCGAGCGCATTCAAGAACAAGACGTTCTACGAGTATGGTTCCGGACAACAAGAGGGCCAAGTGTCCCGCGACGCCTTCGAGAAGCCATACCCACCGCTGAACATCGAGGAAAAGTTCGTGGGCGTTCAGGTGCTAACGGGCATCGTGCGCTTCTCGCGTCCCAACAACTGGGTGATACGGCGCGCCAGCATTATGCCGGGGCAGCGCTTCATCGAGTACGTCTCGCCGTCACAGGTGATGATGACGATCTACGAGCGCATTGAGTCCCCGCTCGATGTGTGGCGCGACGTGATGGGACGCTATGAGCAGGAACTCGAGCAAGATGGCGGCAAGATCATTGGCAAGCCAGTGCCCTTTGCCACGTTCAATGCCCAAGGTCGCGAGTACGTAATCGAGCGTGGGGTCGTCGCTCCAAAGGCTCCGTTCATCAATCGCAGCCGTGAGATTCTACTCCGAAGCGATCACCGCATCGTGCTGCTGCAGATCGTGCATCAAGGGGATAACCCAGCGCACATCAGTGATGAGATCGTGCCTGTGCTGTCGTCAATGCAAGTCCTTTAGCGCGAGCACAGACGGGTGCGAAGCCCGTTGTCCTATCGATAACGAAGCAGGCGCGACTCCGCAGCGTCGGTGACGCGGGCGGTGTTCGGCGTTGCTCGCGCCAAGTCGCGGAGCTCACTTCTCCCACGGCAACTTATTGAGCGGCTTTAGCTCCAAGTAAGCGGGCACACTCGGCCTGTTCGGATCGGTCCCAGGCTGCTGAGCATGAGGAGGCACCTGCGCCAAGGGCGGCGGCTGCATGACTGGCGGCTGCATGACTGGCGGCTGCATGACTGGCGGCTGCACGACGTGGTCATTCGTAAACCTGACGGGCGGCGGCGCGAGTCGGCTGGCGTCTTCGCTGGAGATGCTCGCGGCAGCTTGCGCGGGCGAAGCGTGTCCTGCGGGAGTCGGAACCATTGGCTGCCTTGCGGGAAAATTGGCGGCAATGGCAGGTGTGGGGCCATGCGAATGGGCTGGGAGCGGAGACAAATGGGCCGGGGGTGGCGAGCTGGTCGATGCGGGATACGGCAGCCCAGCATTGTTTTGAGGTACTTGCGCGACTGCGGCTGGGTGCGGAACTAAACCCGCAGGCGACGGATCGGGGGACTTCGGAAACGTCGGCACTGCGACGGTGCCACCTGCACTTCGTTGAGCCGCTGCCGGCACGGCGCGCTGTTCCCACTGAGCGCGAAGTTCGGGAGAGATTTGCACCGCGACGGTTTTACCCAACGGGGGCATGGGAGGCTGATCTGCTGCTTGAACCGGCGGTGGCTCAGGGCTTTGGTCTTTCGCGGCGGACGCAGTGGATAGAAACCTCTCCGAGGGTGGTGGCCCAAAATTCGGTTGAGAGGGATTCCTTCGAAACTCCGGCGGGGCCACCGCATTCGACAGCACATTGGCGTCGGCATGGGTTGGCGGCCGCGCTGCCGCCAATGGATCGTCCACATCCGAAATAACCGTTGCCGGAACTGCGAGTTTCACAGACGAACTGGGCGCCTTTGGAACCCCTTGAACCGTGCCGTAGGTTGTTTGTGCCGGCGCAGCACTGGAGAGTGAGCGCACGTCGTGTTCCGACGATTGACCGACGCTCGCCGACGCCGAAGTTCCGTCAAGTCTCGGCGCGTTCGCGACGGGAGGCGGCGTGCTCGCGCGCGGAGGCGGGACGTTGGCAATTGGCGGCGCGACGAACTGCGACGTGCCGAGTGGCGGCGCACTCGCGACGGGAGGCGGCACAACGGGCGTCGGCGCGACGTTA
>JBLNFG010000855.1:0-3096 GCA_050263495.1 Myxococcales bacterium
CGGCGGTGGCAAGAAAAGTGCGTCGCTCCCGGCTGCACAGTCCACGCAGGAACCAGAACCGGATCAGCAGCTGCGACTGCAACAGAGACTGCTCCGGTCACGGCCACGGTTGCTGCCGCCGGTAGCCGCCGACTATCCCAAAAAAGTGCTCAACTCGAGACTAGTCGCTACGTGCTCCGTAACTCGAAGCCAACACGGCTGTGCGTGCGCCGCTGTCGCTCCCACACAGACTTATGACTCGTTCATGTGGTGCCCAACCTCTGCGCCACGCTTCGGCCGCGATTGCCAAGTGAATCGGTAAGACCGCGCCGCCTTGATGCCCCATTCGTTGTGGCAACGGATCGACACGTTGCGGATCGCACCAAAGCTCGTGCGTGCGCAGCGAGACCGCTTCCCATTCCGAAAGGCGAAAGCGCTCGAATCCGACGTCATTGAGCTGCCATCCAACTTGGAGCTCCGCCCCCTGCAACGCTTCCGCAACGCTTCGCAGCGCCACTGTCATGCCCGCAGCATCGTACGCACTCTCGTCGTTATCCGGGTTGGCGCGTTCGAACGCCGTCCCAATGGCGTGGACAGTTCCCCAGCTCGACCACCCCAATCGACGCGCCAGGTTGGCATCCGTCAAAAGCACGAAAGCCGCTCCCTCCCCAGGCAGCACGGCGTCCAGCTGCTCAGGGGAAAACAAACGTTGAGCCGCATCGAGAGCCTGAATACGCAAGGGATGATAATCCGAGTGCAGTCCGCCAAGCAGCAGCGCTTGGGTCTCGCCGCGCTCCAATTGGGCGAGTCCTTCCAGAAGCATCGCGCCGAAGCCACCCGCGCCTGCGGCCTGCACCAAGACATCAGGCTTGCATTCGAACCACTCCCGGGTCTCGCGACGCAGACCGTCAGCGATGTACTGTGCGGCACTCACGACGCCTTCCGGGATCTCCGCCATGAACTCGTCGACGCAGCAAAGCACACGAAATTTCAGTTCGCCCAAGGCGCGGCGACACTCTGCGGTGCATTCGTGAAGCGCATCAAGTCCAAGGCTGAGCGCGCGCGCCCCAGCCAGCGCGTGGGTGGGCAGGGTGTTCACGGTGCAAAAAGTAACTGGCGCTTCGCGCCCATTCAGAATCGGTGCTTCCCGCATGCACGGCAGCCCGGTACGGTACATGAAGGCTGTCTCCACGGCGGAGAGTCCAAGAGGGGTCTTTGCGCCAACGCCCGCAATTACAGCGGTGTTCTTCATGAGAGTGCGACCTTTCGCACGACCGTGGTCGACTCCGATACGCGACGCGGCGCCCTGGTGCTCGCGTGCCAGAGCAATTCGACGAAAAGGGGCAACCCCTGATCCATTCCTAGCGTATCAATGATGATTGTGTCGAGATGAGGTCGCAGTCGCTCGGGGTCACGTTTGCTTACGCGGAACTCCACCTCGATGGCCGCCCCGGGCAACCGAAAGCGGGTCGCACCAGCCTCCGGAACCAGGTTGAGCAGACCCACTTCTTCCGTACCAAGCAGAGGCTCTTGCGCGTGTAGACCCCGCGCTGCAAAGCAGTGAATCCGATCGTCCTCATCGTCGGGTATAAGAGGCGCGCGATTGTCCTTCCATGCCTTGTCGTACGTTCCCGCATAGCTGCGCCGAGGTTCCCAGTGACGAGCTACGGCACCCATGCCGGCAGGCGGTGGATAGGTCTTGGCGTTTCCGATGGGGTACTCTGCGTACTCGATGCAAGGAGCAATTTTACCGGTGAGCGTTCGCGGGTCAGATGCAACACCGCGCCCGACTGGGTTGCGTGGTTCCTCGACGAATCGCGTCGGATCCGAGTCGTCCGTTCCACCCCATGCATTTTCGTAACGTAACTCGACGGGCTTTGCGATTAGCGGAGCGGAGAAGCCTGAGCCCTTCGTATCCCAGACGCGCAGGCCATAAATGACCAGGGCAGCCGATAGCTCACCCACCTTGGCGAATACGTCGAAACGAGACGCGCTGACGTCCTTAGGAGGATAGGCCTTGGCCACCACCACCACATCCGTACCAGGCTTCGTGATTGCCAAGTCGCTCGGGTACTTGATGCTCGAAATCCCGGGCTCTCCCCATGGGATGTCTCCCATGCGAATCTGCCGACGCAAGTCTTCCGGCGCAAGCTCAAGCCGAAGAGTCTTGGGCGACAGCACATAGGTAGCTTTGATAGCCACTGCCAGCTGCTCTCCGCGTCTACCGATCAAGAGCTGCGGATGAACCGCAAAAGACGTCCGATTGTCAAGTGGAGGCACATCCATGCTCATTCCTCACACAGCGTTCAGTTCAGTCGCAACATACGGCCTACTAGACGAAATAGACCGCGTGAGGCCGCGCTGATTCGGCTACCGACAATCTCTATGTTTCCGTCCTGCCGCAGCTCAAGTGCCGCGCGACCCACCCGCAATAGAAGGCTACGAGATGCGAGCAATTCGATACTCTCCGCGTCCAATTTCAGCTTCTTGGGTTTGTGCGTCGCAATCACGCCAATGACGAGTAGGCGGTCAGCATGTCGGTCGAGCAGAACCAACTGCCGTTCGCGTGCTGCGTCCTCGATCAAGCTCCTGTCCAACTCTTGCATCAGCTCGGCGTGTGCAGTTTCGCCAGTCGGACACAAACGTACGCTGACCGCATGCTCGCCGTCCCACTTTTCGATCCAACCGGCAGCGAGTCCGTCCTCAGCGGGCGAGGCTTTCGGGGTCACCGCTCTCACAGGCTCGATGGATGCACTCCGAGCGTCCACCTGCGCGAGCACGCGTTCGAGTACAGACTCTACGGGTGTGGATACTTGTTCTTCCGCTTCGCTGTGCGCGAGCACGCGTGCCAGCGCGGGATCAACGGGCGTAGCGTGCTGCTCGGGATCGCTCGTTGTCGTCTGGGATCCGTTGACCACCGTTGAAGGTTGCGACGGCTTACTCGCGCTCATGATACCTCCGCCGCCAAAATCCCGTTGCGGCTCGATATGCTGCAAAATATTGGCAAAGACATCTGCCTCCCGTTGGCTTGAAAACTGCGCAGCGCCGGCAGACTGGACTGTGTGCGACGGGCCTCGATCACAGGGGCACCTGGAGCGTATCTGATTCTAGGACACC
>JBLNFG010000856.1:0-5488 GCA_050263495.1 Myxococcales bacterium
AGCGGGCGCAGGGTTCGGGTTAAAACCCCCAGAAAACGAGGCGCGGCACTAGTACTCGAGCAGCATCCGAATTGGGCTCTCGATCAATTCCTTGACAGTCTTCAAGAATGAAACGGCCTCGCGCCCATCAATGATTCGGTGATCATACGTCAACGCAACGTACATCATCGGTCGGACCACAACCTGACCTTGAATGGCTACTGGGCGATCGTTGATAGCGTGGAGTCCTAGTATCGCGCTCTGCGGCGGGTTCACTATGGGCGTGGACAGCATGGATCCGTACACTCCACCGTTAGTGATCGTGAAAGTGCCGCCGGTGAGCTCGCGCAACTCGAGCTTGTTCTCTCTCGCTCGTGCCGCAAAGTCGCCGATTGCTCGCTCAATTGCTGCGAGGCCGAGACGCTCGACATTGCGGAGCACGGGCACAACTAGACCGCGACCTCCCCCGATAGCGATGCCGATGTCGTAATGGTTCTTGTAGACGATGCTGCTACCCCGCACCTCAGCATTGACCACCGGAAAAGCCTTGAGTGCCTCGAGCACTGCCCGCACGAAGAAAGACATCAACCCGAGCTTCACACCATGCCTCTCTAGAAATGCCGTCTTGGCTTCATGCCGAATCTGCTGCACGGCGCTCATGTCAATCTCGTTGAACGTCGTCAACAGCGCCATCGTCTGTTGCGACTGGACCAGTCGCTCGGCAACCCTTCGCCGTAGCGGACTCATGCTGACTACTTCTTCTTCCGAAGCGACGTCCTGGTTTGAAGCATGTGCTGGGTCGGCTGCCGCGCGCACCACATCCTCCCTCAGAATGCGCCCCTCCTTGACTCTCGCAACGTCTTCGGGCCGCATCCCACGCTCAGCGAGTGCGCGCCGCGCGGCGGGGCTAGCCCATGGTCCAGCTGCTGGATCCGTGGCTCCGCTGCTCGCCGAAGCAGCGTTCGCCTTCTCCCCACTTCCCCTCTCCCCATTCTCCTGCGGAGTCTGACGAGGGTCGCTCGGCGCAGTATCGTCGCGCCTAGACTCTCGAGGTGGCTCCGCCGCGTTCACACCCGAGCTACCTGACTCCGGCTCGAACAGTGCCACTACGTCTCCGACGCTCGCGCTGGTCCCCTTCTGCAAAACAATCTTCGAGAGGCGTCCGCGTTCCGGCGCCGATATCTCGACGGTTACCTTGTCCGTCTCAATCGCCACCAGCGACTGATCGCGTTCCACCAGTTCCCCTTCCTGGTGAGCCCAATCACCGATTTGTACTTCTCTGATGGATTCGCCCACCTCGGGCACTCGCAATTCTATCGACATTGCACTCGGTCTCCAGCTAGCCAGCACTCGGTACCGCTGACACGCGACGAACTTACAACAAATCTCCCCTTCAAGCGATGCCCGCTACGACGTTTCAATGTTCGAATTCCATTGTCCAATTGGGCGCCATAGTCCCCGCGTCCCTGCATGGGCAGATCCGCTGCCAGAGTCACCTCACCCCTTGAAGCGGTGCACCACACCGCACGCGTACCATTATTTCTCGGTAACGGTCACTGGTAGATCGGAAGCATCCATGGGGTCGACTTGCCCCAGCGGGAACGAGCCTCTTGGGATTGGGAGCACGTGCTCGCCCCAAGGTCGCGCTAACGAGAAAAGGCTCGCGCGAGCAGTTCTTCCTGTTCCATCCGGTGGCTACTCGCCGAACCAGTTGCAGGGCTCGCCGACTCCGCTCGCGCCACGCACTGGAACGGATGCCGACCAAACAGGCTGGTTCCGTATCGGGCCAGGAAATAGCGGCATGCCCCCATGTTCTCGGGCTCCTCCTGGGTCCAAACCACCTGGATTCCAGCTGGATAGGGCTCTAGCGCTGCTCGAAGCACTTCGTCGGATAAGGGATAGAGCTGCTCGACACGTAGTATTGCAACGTCGGAAATGCCGTTCTCCTCGCGGTGCTGCTCCAACGAGAAATAGGCCTTTCCGGTGCAGAGCAAGATCTTGCGCACCTGATCCCGAGAGCTCTGCGCGAACATTGGGTCGCCGAGAATACGTTCGAAACCACCGCGGGTCAGCTCGTCAAGATCGCTGGTTGCCTTCGGGTGCCTGAGCAGACTCTTCGGCGTAAAGACAACGAGCGGCTTACGCCATTTCCTGAGCACCTGCCGCCGCAACAGATGGAACAGCTGAGCGGGAGTGGTTGGTTGGCAGATCTGGAGATTGTGCTCCGCCGCCAAGCTGAGCCATCGTTCAATTCTGGCGCTCGAGTGTTCCGGACCCATTCCCTCAAATCCGTGTGGCAAAAGCAGAGTAATCCCACTCAGTTGCTTCCACTTGTCTTCGCCACTGGCGATGAACTGGTCGACAATCACCTGAGCCACGTTGAAAAAGTCCCCGAACTGCGCCTCCCAGACGACGAGTGACTCAGGATATTCGAGGCTGTAACCGTACTCGAACCCAAGCACCGCAGCCTCCGACAATGGGCTGTTGTAGATCTCCACTCTTGCTTGGTCTGGCGCCAGGTGGCCAAGCGGGAAATAGGTCGTTCCCGTCTCTACGTCGTGCAGAACAGCGTGCCGGTGGCTGAAGGTCCCGCGCTCACTGTCCTGACCCGTAATCCTTACAGGTACCCCCTCAGTCGTCAGCGTCGCAAGGGCGAGGGCTTCACCAGCGCCCCAATCCAGGCGCTTCTCCCCCTGCGCCATCTCGAGGCGCTGATCGAGCCAACGTTCGAGTTTGCGATGCGGCCGAAAACCTTCCGGCAGTCGGGTGAGGCTCGTCAAGAGCGACTCGAGACGGCCTGAGTCGACGGCCGTATTCACTTCGGGGACGCTCACCTCAGAGCCTCCAAAGTAGGGTTTCCAGTACGTCGCAACACCGTTGTTCGAACGAACGTAATCGTGACTCCGCGCCTTCGATAGTTCGAACTCGAGCGTATTTCGACGGTCGGCCGCAATCTCGTCGGCCTCCGCTTTGGTGATTCCACCCAGTTTTAGCAGATGTTCGAGGTAGCCATCCCGAACGCCTTTGCGACGACTGATCGTCGCGTAGAGCAAGGGTTGCGTGAACGATGGTTCGTCGCCTTCGTTGTGTCCGTGGCGACGGTAGCCGTACATGTCAATGAACACGTCTCGCGAGAACTTCTCGCGAAAGTCGACCGCTAGTTCGACGACCTGCGCTACGGCTTCGGGATCCTCCCCGTTCACGTGGAACACGGGTATGTCCAGCATTCGAGCGACATCCGTAGCGTAAGTCGACGAACGAGCCTGCTCCTTGGGAGTCGTGAAGCCGATTTGGTTGTTGATCACGACGTGAATGGTTCCCCGCGTGCCATAGGCACCCAATCCACTCAAGTTGAGTGTCTCCGGCACGATTCCTTCGCCAGCGAGCGCCGCATCTCCATGGATCAGGAGCGCGAGCTTCTTCCAACGAGGGCTGTCTCCAGCGCGATCTTGTAGCGCTCGGGTTCGCCCCAGCGCCACCGGATTGACGTACTCGAGGTGACTTGGGTTGAAACATAGTGAGAGCTGCACGCGCCGCCCGCTCGGCGTAAAGTGCTCGGAGTGATGCCCGAGGTGGTACTTGACGTCACCACTACCGAGGAACAGCTCAGGGTCCCGATCCTCGAACTCACGGAAGATTTCGCGCGGGCTCTTGCCCAGGATGTTGGCGAGGACGTTTAGGCGTCCGCGATGGGCCATCGCCAGAACCACTTCGTCCACGCCTCGCTCACCGGCGCGATCAATCGCGAAGGTGAGCAGTGGAATCAGGCTTTCGGAGCCCTCGAGCGAAAAGATCTTGGCCCCGATGTATTTGGTTTGGAGAAACTCCTCAAAAATGACCGCGTCCGTCAGTTTGGTAAGAATCCGCAATTGGCCGTCCCGACTAATGCCGACGCGATTTTGCGTTTCCTCCATTCTCTCCGTGAGCCAACTGCGCACCTCGCGATCAGCGATATGCATGAATTGGGCGCCGATTGATCGGCAATAGGTGTTCTTGAGCCGGCCCACAATGTCGCGTAACGTGAGTACGTCCGGACCACCAATGGTGCGCGCCGAAAACTTGCGGTCCAAGGCCTCTTCCGGCAACCCGTGAAAGGATGGGTCGAGCTCTGGAATGGGCGGTCGGGGAAGCCCGAGTGGATTGACCTCTGCGACGAGGTGTCCCTGCTCGCGGTACGCCCGTACCAATTGGGCCAAGCGCTCCTGGTCAATTGCGGCTTCGGAAACACCGGTGCTCGGGGTAGACGTCACGGATTTCGGTAGCTGGCGCCAATGTCCGAACAACCCCGGGGGATGAAACGCGGGTCCCAGTCGAGGATGCTTCTCGAACTCGCCACGTTCCCCAATCGCTTCAAACCAAGCTCGAAAGTCCTCCGGCACCGAGCCTGGATCATTCAGGTAGTCGAGATACATCGACTCAAGGAATTCGAGGTTCATTCCGAGCAGTTGATTTGGGTTTTCCTGCATTTCAGAACTCCGGGAACAGGGCAAGAGCTCCTGATTGGGCGGCGACACAACCGTACCTGACGTTCCCCTAGCCTACGTAGCAACCGCCAGGACGGTTGCTACGAAACGACCAAAGTCTTGAGGCGGGGACCCAAGGTTATGCTGCGCTCCGGCTATTCTTGCTCAAAGAATCGCGTTGGCGCGCCCAAATGCTGATTTCTGTCATCAGCAGCGCTCGATTTTGACTCAAATTGAAGGCTACACCCCACAGAGATCGCGGTTCATCTCTCGAATGATGGCGCTACCCGGAAGCTCTAGATGTCGGGCGCGGGTTGCGGCCCCGCCCTGAGCGGCATTCCTTCTGGCGGATAGGCGGCGCCCGGAGATAACCTTCGCTGATGAAAGAGCAGATGTGCGACGTCAGAACCTCTGCACTCTCTTCCGCCAACCCCAACGTCACCGCCTGATAGAGCAGCTCTTTGAGGGCTCCGAGGCTCAAATATGCAAGGACGCGCGGTTCACCATCGCCAACGATTCCGAGCCGCTGCCCTTCTTTGAGACTCTCCGTGAGCAGCTGCACCAACGTGTCGTAGAATGTTCCGAGCTTGCGATCGAAATCGGAGTCGATGCCTACCGCGTCCGTAAAGAGAATCCGCGTCATGGTCCGATCCGCTAGACACGCCGCGATGATTGCACGAACATTTTGGTGGATTTGATCGGCCACTGGACGTTCTGGATCATCCGTGACGATGCTGACGATCGCCATCGTCAGTTTGGCGCTGAATCGATCGATCAAGTCGGAAAAAACGGCGCGCTTGTCCTCAAAGTAGAGGTAGAACGTCCCACGCGCCACCCCCGCCTGAGCGACGATGTCGTCGATCGTGGCTTGGTGATAGCCCCGCTTCGCGAACACTTCACGTGCAGCGTGAAGTATCTGCTGCCGCCGTTCCGCCTTGGCGACGGGTGTTGAACGCTGTCTGCGGCGGGATGCCATGCCCACTTAGTTAGCCGGTCGCTCCCGCGAGAGCAATGGGAGTGCGACAACCTTCGATTCAAGGATCCGA
>JBLNFG010000857.1:0-2874 GCA_050263495.1 Myxococcales bacterium
CAAGAATTCTGGCGCGAACACGCGGAGATCTGGGAAGTCAAGGCAGACTATACTGAGGCGTTCCCGCACTTGCTGTTGATGGGGTTTCTGCAGCGCGTGCTCAACGGCGGCGGCAGCATCACGCGAGAGTACCAGAGTTCGTACGCTTTCGGGATTTGAACGATAGGCGAAGCATGATTTCTGCCAGTTTGCCCGAACGACCGATCTCCATTCGACTATCACTTTCTTGGGAATTTTGGCCCATGGGACGGTGTTGACATTGGCGTGAGAGCCCATCCCACAGATGCTAGCGAGCCCGAGGGCAAGACACATGAGTTCTCGCCCACCGGTTATGTGATCGAGCGCTCGACGAGACGAGAGTTGTATGTTGGCGGGTCGTTGGTCGGGTGGTTCGAAGCGGACGATGTCGCCATGCGCAACTTCCTGCTGTGCGCTGCCAGTCGGGGTGCCGATGTGAGCATGCCCAGACTGGCTGAGGCATTCGGCATATCTCCACCGATGGCCCGGAATATCCGCCGCCGCTATCGCCAGCAGGGCGTTCAGGCGATCGTTGAGCGCCGGCAGACTGGGCGCAAGCAGAAGCTAACGGCGGAGCTGCAGGCACGGCTGAACGACCTTTTTGACCGAGAACTGACGATCGACGAGGCCCACGAAAAGCTCGGTCGTTGCATCAGTCGGACCTTGGTAGGAAGAGCGCACAAGCGTTGGGCAGATGCAAGAAATGCCCTAACTCCAGAAGGACAAGGGCGGGCGCACAAGGTGAAGCCGGAGCAGCCCGATGCTACCGAGGCTGGGTCATCAACAGACGACCAAACGCCAGTGGTAGTGGCGCGAGAGCGTCGAGCCGTAGCGCCATCGGTGACCGTTGTTGGCCCTGCTGACCAACGTCCAATGGCGAGTGTCTTCGGTGAGTCCGAGACGACAAGCGATGTCACGGCGAGCGCGGTGCGCGCGGTGTCGGCGGTCCCCATTACCTCAGTGCAGCGAGGTGCAGAACCGAAACGAGTCGACGAGTCCGAGACAAGAAGCGGCGAGCCGGCATCCGTGGGCACCGCAAGTGGGGGGCCAGTACAACATCTGGGAACCTGGCTGATGCTAGCGATGGTGCACGCTCTGGGGGTGTACCGAATCGCGGAAGTGTTGCGGCAGAATGCGGTGAAAGAGCTTGCCGGTACACGTAAGCAGTTCATCAGAGCCACTACCCTGCGGCTGGCAATCGGTGCGGTGATCATTGCGCTGTCCATCGGGCAACAGACCGTTGATGGGGTACGTCGCCTTGCCACACCTTGTCTACCGATTCTACTGCGAACACGCCGCAGAGGACCACTGTCGGCGAGTTGGACGCGACGGATTCTGGGGCGCTTCTCCGAGAAGTACTCTGACCCTTTCCGAATGGCGGTGGCGACAACCTTGATACAAGAGAACGAAGGCAATGCCGGTGTGGCAAAGCGGGTAGTATTCTACATCGACAACCATCTGCGACCGTACACCGGCAAGCACAAGATTCGCAGAGGTTGGCGGATGCAAAGCAAGCGAGCGGTCCCTGGCAATGCTGACTTCTGGGTTCACGACGAAGATGGGCGTCCAGTGCTGCGCATGGACAGTCCTGAACACGAATCGCTGGTGGCTTGGCTTCGACGCATCGGGAGACTGATTCGTGAGGCGCTCAAGGACGAAGATGTGAAGATACTCTTGGTGTTCGATCGCGCGGGCGCATATCCACAGGAGATGGCGCAACTGCGGGACGAGGGCTTTGAATTCGCGACGTACGAACGTGGACCAATTGCCCCGATAGCAGCATCAGCGTACGAACGGCAAATCGAACTAGGCGATGAACTCTACGGTCTCGCCGAGGTCCACAACAAGAACCTCGGCAAGGGCCGAGGGCGAGCGCGAAGCATCTCTCTGCGTACTGCCGAAGGCGAGCAGGTTAACGTGCTCGCAGTGTCCGAAGCCTCAGCGGAACAGCTGGTGACGTACATGACGCGACGTTGGGCTTGCCAAGAGAACCAGTTCAAGCATGGCGTAGAGCGATGGGGAATCAATCAACTCGACGGTCGACGCGTTGAACCGTACCCAAGCGATGCGATCATACCGAATCCAGCTCGAGCCCGCGTTGAGCGAGCGCTACGTTTGGCGCGTGCTGCAGAGGGCGAGGCGCTGCGGCGACTGCAGAAGATGGATCCAACCGATCCCAAGCGCGAACGCGTTGAACGCGACCTGAAGCGTGCTCGCCGGCAACAGCGGGAATTCGAGGAAATCCGACCACGGGTACCGAAACATGCCCCGGTCAAAGATACAGAACTCTCGGGCGAACTCATGCGGCACAAGCAGAAGTACAAGCATGCCGTTGATGCGATTCGCATTGCTCTGGCCAATGCCGAGGCCGAGCTTGCAGCGCGCCTGGGACCACTACTTGCGCGGCCAACTGAAGCGAAGCGAACACTGGCCAACCTACTGAGCGCATCAGGCACAGTTATGGAGGGATTAGACACAATTGACGTCACACTGGCCCCTGCGGGCACCTCATCGGAACAACGAGCCTTCCGCCAGTTCCTGGACCAAATAAATGAGCTCCCCCTGTCCCTGCCAGGCGACCCCGGACAGCGCCGACTCCGCTTCCAGGTGATAATCGAATGAGACAACTGGTACGAACTCTGGAGCTCGCGGTCACGCCGTTCGATAGCTTCCACGACGGGCCGCGCGAGCGTGATGATGGTGTAGATTTCGCGCATGAGTTGTTGGTGAAGTGGGCTGTGCATGCCCCCTCCGACGCAGTTTTCGTGACAGCGGCGAGCCGTGTACCGAAGTGCAGCGCCTGCGCTGGCAAGAAAAGTGCGTCGCTCTTCCATGCACAGCCCACGAACCACTCAC
>JBLNFG010000858.1:0-3245 GCA_050263495.1 Myxococcales bacterium
TTGAAACCGGACAAATCGAAGTGTTTGGCCTCCAGAAATCATGCAAACGCTGGTCTGGGTGACACACATCATCTACGATGGCGAGATCAGCAATCACACCTGCAAGAAGCAGTTGGAAGAATTGGACGAGTCTGGTGAGAGTGATCCTGGATTACGAGAAAACGTTTCGCAAGTAGCAGTTCTTGGTCGGCTCACTTGAGATTCTCGCCGAAGAACTCCGCCATCGCGGCCTGGGCGCTGAAGTAGCGCGACGGCATTCTCACCGCGGCCAATTGATCGTGGTGAAAGCACCTGGCTGCAAGTCAAGAGTGGGGGCGTCGCACGGGCACATCGACGGTCCGCCTGTTGCCGCTCGCTGCCCGCTCGTGGGCGCACTATCCATTTGCTCATGTCTCTCTTAACCCATTCGACCGTAATCACAGTGGTAAGTGTATTCTGCGCGCTCGGGTGCGGAGCACCCGATTTACCCCAACGCCACCCGAGGGTTGAACAGACTTTGAATCGAGCTAGCGCGGGCGCTGACTCACCTCCGGTTTGTTCCGGGCGTGTTGTGATGATGCGCGGCCAGCGGTATTGTTGTGGGAATCGGATGGGGCCGGGTCGCTCGACGGTGTGCTCGGCGATCCGACCGTAGCGAGGCACAAGCTGGTGATTGCCACGGTACGTGGCAGGCCTCTCCGCCGCATGGCTGAAGGGTGCTTCGCGTCCCCCTCTTAAGGCGGTGCAGGCGTCCAAGAATGTTCTGGGGCGCTCTGATTGACTCCGGCCGTACGAATTTCCAAACGGACCACCAGGGCTGAAGCCACTGCGCGGTGACTCGTCGCAAGACGCGTCTAGCAAGCCAACATGAACCCCCGCTCCGGATCTGAGCTGGGGGGCGGCTCGGGATCCATCGTCTCAAGGTGGATCGGAACAGCCTGCCGTAGGGGGCGCGAAGTTCGCGCTGGATCAGAGCCCCACCGGTTCAAGCTGAGACTTTTGGCGGACGGACCAATCGCGCCAATTGTCCTGTTTGACATCACAACTTCACCATCCTTCGGACAATTAGATCGTTAAGTGACGACCTGTACCAAGAGTCGGTGGCCCCTTCTGCGCGATGCAGTTGCGGCTCCGGGCGTGAGAGGACTCAACATGCGAACGAACACGACGTGGCATCAAGCAAAGACGGCCCTCTCAGCACTGCCGTTGGGAATCATCACCGCATTTACGGCGCCTTCTTGGGCGGACAACCCCATCGTGCAGACCAGCTACACGGCTGACCCGGCTCCCATGGTGTACGAAGGCAGGTTGTACCTTTACACGTCCCATGATGAGGACGTCACGGTGAGTAACTTTTTCACCATGAACGACTGGAGGGTGTACTCGACGGTGGATATGGTGAACTGGACGGACCACGGTTCGCCTGCCGGCTACAAGACCTTCAAGTGGGGAACGGACAATGCGTGGGCTCCTCAAGGTATCGCTCGGAATGGCAAGTTCTATCTCTACGTGCCGCTGAACAACAACACAGGCGCGAAGATTGGGGTTGGCGTATCGACGAGTCCCTTCGGCCCGTTTACCGATCCGATCGGGAAAGAGTTGGTCTCGAACGGAGCCATGGCCATCGACCCGACGGTGTTCGTTGATGACGACGGGCAGGGGCACTTGTACTGGGGCAACGGCAACCTCCGGTACGTGAAGCTGAACTCGGACATGATCAGTACCTCGGGAAGCGTCGCATCCAACGTGTCGCTGGACCAATTCGTCGAGGGGCCGTGGTTCTATAAGCGCGGGTCACTCTATTACATGGTTTATGCCGCGGGTAGCGGGAACGAGAAGCTCAGCTATGCCACGAGCAGTGCCGCGGCGGGTCCTTGGACCTATCGTGGCGACATCATGGCGGCGGGCTCGATCTTCACCAATCACCCTGGTGTTGTCGACTACAAGGACCACTCATACTTCTTCTACCACAACGGCGCGTTGCCGGGTGGAGGAGGCTACAAACGTTCGGTGTGCGTCGAGGAGTTCACCTACGGTACCGACGGCAGCATCCCGAAGATCACGGCGAGTACAAAGGGCCCAACTGCCGTCGCCACCTTGGATCCTTTCACGCAAGTCGAGGCCGAAACTATCGCGTTCTCCTCTGGGCTCAAAACGGAGGTGTGCAGTGACACCGGTGGCGGCATGAACGTCTCAGCCATCAGCAATGGCGATTACATCAAGGTGAAGGACGTCGATTTTCTGGATGGGGCTACCTCCTTTGAGGCTCGGGTGTCGTCCGCCGCTAGCAATGCGAAAATCGAGCTCCACCTCGACAGCCAGACCGGCACTCTGCTCGGGAGCTGTGACGTGTCGGGCGCGTCGTCCTGGACTACCAAGACTTGCTCAGTCACCGGCGGGAGCGGAAAGCACGATCTCTTCCTGAAATTCACCGGTGGAAGTGGCGATCTGTTCAAGTTCAATTGGTGGAAGTTCACGGGCTCGACCACGAATAACGGCACAGGTGGGGCAGGTGGTGCTGGTGCTGGCGGCACCAGTGCAAGCGGCACCAATGCAGGTGGCACCCGTCCGGTAAATGCGAGCAGCGCAGGTTCTGGCCCAGCGCAGCAAGCAGGCGGCAGCGCCAACGGCGCCGGGGGCAAGAAGGCGAGCAGTGCCGAGGGCAGCGGTGGCAAAAAAACCGATAGCGGCAGTGCCAACAGCGCGGGCGGCACGGTTGCCGCGGGCGGAAGTCCAGTGACGGGAAGTAAAGGCGGAGCGACGACGCGCGCGGCCGGCTCGGACAGCAGCGGCAAGTCCGGAGTTTCGGAAGGTGACCGAGGGGGTAGCGGCGGTACCAGCGCTCGTGCGTCGAGTACTCGAACAGCTACCACGCAAGGTTTCGGCGCTTCGCCAGACACCAGTGCGACCGATTCGAGCACTCCCCCTGACAGCGGCTCTTGCTCATGTCGAGTGGGATCGAGTCGAGGTAAGAGCGGGGCGCTGGCAGCACTTGCAATCGTCGCTTTCGCGTTTCTGCGCCGGCGTCGAGGTGTTGGCACACCCTCGCGCGGGATCTTGTAACCGATCTACGGGCGCTTCAGCGGGGGCCGTGCCGAAGCCCTCGCTGGATTCGTGAACGCTCCCCGAGGCTGCCGTTACGTCGTCGCAAGAGTGACGGCCGTCGCGGCTGCCGCACAAAGACGGCCGTCCCGGCTCGTGCGTCGAAGGGACGGGCGTTACGCCTGCCGTCGCGCCGTTGCAAGAGTGAGGGGCGTCTCGGCTGC
>JBLNFG010000859.1:0-3688 GCA_050263495.1 Myxococcales bacterium
GTGTTGCTCAGCCTGCCGCGTACTCGCACACCGCGAGACTTTGAGGCTGTCGCATCTTGCTGAAATGGACGCTACCCCGTCAAGAGAGTTTGGGTGGTTCCAGTATCTTCGCACTGACCTCAAAGTTTCCATTCAGCCCACGCAAATTCGCCGATATACAGTTCAAGCTTACAGCGAAACAGGAAAACGTCCAACCGACCCGGGTACTGTCACTACAACACTTGTCGGCCGACCTTATAGTGTAATCACATTATCCTGAGCACAGCACAACCGGCCAGCAACTCAGAGAGGGTGGAATTTCGGTCAGGAGACTGAAGATTCGTCGCTGCTGAGTCTCGAAAGTGTTGAGATTCGACCTCAACAAGGCGCTTGGGATGCGGTTTGGGGGCCGACCGACTTGTCCACTGATTTGGCTTAGCGGGGGCTAAGCCGTCGTGCTTCTGCGCCGTAGGGTGCGCCATGACGGTGCGCAGGCGACAGCATCCGCCGGATGGCTCGTGTTTGGTCGCGGGAAGCAGACCGCAAAGCCCATATTCGACCCGTAGTCGAGGAGTGCTTGCGTTCAGATTTCCGGGACGGCTATAGTCGTATGCGATTCCGTTCACGACGACACGTGGATCAAGCTCGAAACGCCTCTACATCAGGTAGGGCAGTACGAAAGGGATAGGGGAATGCAGTTTCTGCTTCTCGCAGCTGAGGGGACCGGGTCAAGCCAACTCATCTCTGCTTTCAAGCACAACCCGACTTTCATCGTCATGAATCTCGTGACGTCCGCAGTCGTGTTGACACTTATAGCGGAGCGGGCTGTTTTTCAGCTCACACGCTACCGCGTCAATTCGAAGGAGTTCTTTGCCCAAGTCAAGAAGCTGGTCGCCGCCGGCAATATTGACCGTGCCATCAAGCTTTGTGAGGCGAGTGATTATCCCGTGCTTCAATTGGTTCGCTCGGGGTTGACCCACGCAAACAAGGGCCCAGACGAGATTGACGCTGCATTGAGCGAGCGACTCTCCGAGCTGAAGCCAGCGGTGGAGAAGCGAGTGGGCGCGCTGTGGTCGCTCGCGAACATCGCTACCCTAATTGGACTCCTCGGAACCGTCAGCGGCTTGATTTCCGTCTTCGCATCCATCGCGGCACCCGGTCTTTCACAAGCCGACAAGCAGGCAATGCTTGCAAACGGTATTGCGGAAGCAATGTACAACACTGCACTTGGACTCGGAATCGCAGTGTTTTGTATGATCGCTCACATCATCTTGCACACTCGCGCCAAGACGATTCAGCATGACTTGGAGTCGGTGATGGAGCGTACGTTCAATCTTCTGACGATCCAGAGGGGCCCTGGGCAGCATTGAAAACTCCGGGAGCCTGATATGGAGTCCACCAACGAACTAAGCGCAGCACAAAGAGCCAAAGTTAGACGTCTTAGTGCTCCGCGCGAGTTGTCTCCGGACGAAGAAGGAGGCGAACTCAACGTGGTACCATTCCTGGACATCATCACGAATATCCTTATTTTCGTGTTGGCCACGGTTGCCGTCACATTCACTGCCGCTATCGATTCAACCCCGCCGGCAAGTGGCGGGAAAGGCGTTCGCAAGGACGACATAGCGACAAATGCGCTGAACCTCACGATCCTCATCGTGAACGACGGCTTCTCGATGAAGGCGTCTGGGGGCAACGTCGCAGCCGGTTGCGCAGGCATCGGTCCTGGGCTGGCCATTCCCAAGAAGAATGGCCGGTATGACTTTGCCTCGCTCAATGCGTGCGCGGCAAAACTCAAAGCGTCTGATTCGTCCTTTGCCGACGAAACGCAATTCTATGTGACGGCCAATCCAGGGACGGATTACCAGACCATCATCAGCGTCATTGATGCACTCCGCGTGGAGATGGGAGGCCAAGGACGCACCCTATTCACTGATGTCAACTTCAAGGTGACCCTGTGACCAATCGTGCAACGACCGCCAAGGTCAAGGCCGAGCTGCGCAAGGCGCTCAGGCGAAACGCTCAGGAACCAGAGATTACCTTTCTGAACATTACCGCGATGCTCGACATCATGACGATCATCCTGGTCTTCTTGCTGAAGAGCCTGGGCGAGTCGAGCGCGGCAGTGCCGCAGAACGACGACTTGCGGCTGCCGAAGTCCATCACACGCGCCGCGCCGTCAGAGGAAGGTGTGGTGGTCACGGTATCCAAAACCCAGATTCTGGTGGGCGATAGCAAAGTACTTGCCCTGCCGGGACGCGAATCGTTGGCGCAGACAGGTGTCGGAGCTCAGGAGAAGCGCTCAGGGCCAAACGACCTCTACATCGTGAAGCTTGGGAATGCCCTGCAAGCCGCGCGAAAAATAGACCGCAGGGTGCGAGAAGCGAAAGGATTGGACCCGTCTTCATCCGAAGCAATCATCGTTGCTGACGGGACAACGCCCTACCGCCTTTTGATCGAAGTGCTGTTCACCTTGGGACAGAGTGAGTTTGGGAGGTATCACCTAATGGTGATGCAGGGGAAGGAGATCCCTCCGTAGAGCTCTCGGCTGTTTCATCAGAGCGAGCCGACCCCAGACGTTGCTCGCGAGCAGAAAGTTTCAGTCCAAGGACGAGCGGGTAGAATGCGGCGGCCTTCAGGTACGGCACGGCAAGCAGCCGGCAAAGAGCGCGACGGCTCATCGACTGCCGGGATGTGCTGTGCCGTCTCCTCCGAAGGTTGACCTGCGTCGACTTCTCTTTTTCTTGTGTGCCGGCGGCATTCAGCCGACCCGCTGACGAGAGCCCGAGGAAGCTCAAGGCAAAGATGGCGGGAGCACTGAAGTGTCGTGGCAGGGCGGCGCAAGTGTCGACCGCGAGGGCGCCGCGATCAGACTGAGACGACGCGTCCTCGGCTCAACTGCGGCCGCTCAACCGGTAGTACCCACTGCCGCAATCGCGTCGCCCGCTCAGGGCATCAAGCAATTGCCGACAAATCGCCGGGACTTGCAGCACCACCGCTGGCCGTGCTAGGGAGCGCCGAGTTTGGGCTCGTCGCGTTGGCACGTAGAGCCCCCCATGACGAAGAGCGGCCTGAAACCCGGGCTCAGCATTTCATAACGTGGGGTTGGGCTGCGGCCATGGGACCTGCACCGTTTACGTACCGAGCGAACGTCGTTCGGAGAATACGCGGCGTAGCGCCTCTCGGTTAAGAATCGTGTTTCAATTTGGACTAATTTTCGTGCTGTTCACGGCAGCGTTTGCCGTCGGCATGCTGTGGTCGGTGCACCAGCGCCGCGGCCTTGCCGTGCCGTCCGAGGCGCGACGGGTGCTTTTGGCAGTCGAGAGGGCGTCTCTTTCGGCGGTGCGTCGGCGGGCGGTGCGGCTACCACTGGTCGCCCTCGGTGCTCTTGCCCTGCTGCTACTCGCGCAGTGTCTGGCTACGTCGAGCAGTCCAATTTCCGTACTCTCCATCGCTGCACCGATCGCGACGTTCGGTTTTGGACTGCTTGCAAGCTTCGCTCTGGCGCTATTCTGCGGTCACCATGTGAGAAAGCACGCGTTTCTTGGCACGGCTGGCGCTGCTCAGTCCCTTGAACGTTCCTTGATAGTCACCACCTCCAGTGCAGCGTTACTAGCGCTCGCCGCTGAGATCTCCGCGGTGCTCGTGGCCGCGTCCGTTCACGCCTTACTTTGGTGGATACTGCGCGGCTCCGCCCATCCGAATCCGATAG
>JBLNFG010000860.1:0-4397 GCA_050263495.1 Myxococcales bacterium
TCCGCTCCTCGACGGCGCGAGCACGCGCCTCGACGTTGAGGGGCAGCCCCGCCTGCGCGTCGGAATCAAGCGCCGCGATCTCGCGATCGAGCGCCTGCAACTTCGCTTCGGCGTCTTCCAATTCGGGCGGAGGTGCCGCGCGCACCAACTTGACGAAGGCTGCGCTGGTGTCGAGCAAGTCGACCGCCTTGTCCGGCAACTGCCGGCCGCTAATGTAACGGCTCGAGAGCTCTACGGCCGCAACGACGGCACTGTCCTGAATCGTGACTTGATGCACGCGTTGGAATTCCGCGGCCAGCCCACGCAGCATCACGATCGCACCCTCGGGCGAGGGTTCCTCGACGCGCACGGGCTGGAAGCGACGCTCGAGTGCCGCGTCCTTTTCGAAGTATTTCTTGAACTCGGCGTATGTGGTGGCAGCGATCGTGCGGAGCTCGCCACGTGCGAGAGCGGGCTTGAGCAAGTTAGCCGCATCACCGGTGCCTTGGGCGCCGCCCGCGCCGATGAGCGTGTGGGCTTCGTCAATGAAGAGCAAGATGGGCGTCGGCGACGCTTTGATCTCGTTCAACACCGCCTTCAGTCGATTCTCGAACTCGCCCTTCACGCCGGCACCGGCCTGGAGTTGGCCGAGATCCAGGCTGACGACCTTGGCTTTCGCGAGCTCAGCCGGGACTTTGTTCTCGACAATGCGCAGCGCTAGGCCTTCGACGAGTGCAGTTTTGCCAACGCCAGCCTCGCCCACGATGATTGGGTTGTTCTTGCGCCGCCTTACCAAAATCTCAATCATCTGGCGGATCTCACGTTCCCGACCAAAGACGGGGTCGAGATCGCCCTTGCGCGCGCGCTCGGTCAAGTCGCTCGTGAACCGTCCCAGTGCCGTCTGCTCTCCACTGCCCGGCATAGTGGGGCCGCCAGCTGGTGCTTCGTTTGCCGCAGCGGCCATTGCCTCGTTACTGCGAGACGCGATGAGCAGTGCGTCCTTGCGCAGCTTCTCTTTATCGAAGCTGTCGAGCCAAGACCAGGTCGTGGCCACGTAGCGCATCGGAGTCAGCGCGAGTCTAACGAACAGGGAGATCGACCGCAGCTGGAACTGCCCCAACTCGATCGAGCCATGCAGCCATGCTTCCTGGACCCACTCGAGCAGGAGCGAGCTAAAGACCGGTTTGCCCGCATTGCCAGTTCTCAAGTCGGCAATGGAACGTTGCACGGCGGTGCGCGCGGTATCGACGTCAATGTTGAGCTGCTCGAATGCCGCGCGAATGTCCGAGTCCGCGTCATCGATTAGCGCCAGCAACAGGTGCTCGGCTGTCACTTCGTAGTGACGATTGGTGAGACATGCACCGGCAGCAGTCTCGAATGCCCTGGTGCAGGTGGCATTGAGTTTTCGAAGCAGACTCCGCGGCTCAACCGTTAGCATCCTCGTCCCTTTCGCTTGGCGGTCGCATTATCATTGGAGTCGCCCCAAACGGACTATGTTTTTACGATTTCGAAATTAGAATGGTTGAGGGGCAAGACAGAACGGCCAATGGGCTGCCAGCCGGGGGCCTTCTTCTGCCAGAGACTTAGCCACCCCGAAAGGGCTGTGGTACCGTGCCGCGGTGTCCTGGGGCCTGGGAATCCGCATCACCAATCGATTGGATGGCACTACCTACAGCCGTGTGTTCAGTCGCTTGCCGGTTCGCATCGGCCGCAACGCCCTGAACGATCTACAACTGACTGAAGGGTTCGTGTCTCAGTTCCATCTCGTGCTGGAACAGCAGGAGAACCGCCTTTTGCTGCGCGATCTGGGGAGCACCAACGGCACGCAGCTGAAGGGAATTGGACGAGCGCAGGCAAATCAGTACGTCGATTTGGCTTCGTGTGGCTTCGAGTTCTCGATTGTTAGCCTAGATTTCCGGACGTACACCGCTTCGGTCGAATCGATGCCGGAGCCGCAATCCGTCCAGCGACCCAGGCTCGGTGTTACCTCGATGTTGAACCGGGCAGGCGCGAAGCAGCTGATAGAAGATGCTTCGATTGCTCGGATTTCGTCGTCACAGCGCGGGCTTTACGCCACCTATCGTGCCGCCTGGAGCGAACTCGTACGTTCGCTAGATCAGGAGGTGTCGGGCTTGCCTCAGCAAGCTCGGACCAAGGTTGTCGAGCAACTGGCCCAGGAATTCGAGGCGCTCAATCGGGAGCCCGACTTCCAAGCACTGAAAACGCGTTACGGGGTTTCGCAGGCCCAGGAGGCACCCGCTCAGCCGCGAGACAATCGTCAAATAGAATCTGTTGCGTTGGAAGCCACACGGGAGCTGGCCTTCGACTTCTGCCCGCGCGCAGGGGCACTCGAATCGGTCGACGACCTAGTGAGATTCTTCGAGCGCGTTCAGCTAGTCCTTGACGTGTTCCTGCGTTCCTTTATCAACATGCGCGAAGGGCAGCGGCAGTTCGAGTCCGAAATGGCGGTTCGCCGGCACAGCACGGCCCCACAAAGCCCCGCAGAAGCGGCCCAAACCCTTCAGGATCTCTCACAAGCACTGTTGGATTGGCGCCACGAAGGAAACGAAGGCATTGTCCACGTGGAAAACACACTGGCTGACCTGATGATCCACCAAGTGGCGCTCTTGAGTGGTGTCATGAGCGGCGTGAGAACGTTGCTGCACGAACTATCACCTCTTGAAATCGAGAAGAAGGCGAGTGATAAGCGTTTCAACCCCGAGGGAGTGGGGCTCGGCCCGTTTCGCTATAAGTCCCTTTGGAAAACCCTTGAGAAGGTCCATTCCGACTTCATGGGGGAAGACAAGCAGGTGTTTTCGATATTGTTTGGACGTCAGTTTGCGCAGGCCTACGAGAGGTACTCCGATGCTGGGGGTCGTAGCAACCGCCCAGCAGGCTCTGCCGGCAAGGGAACGGTACCTCCCGGCCGCGGCGGGCTCGACGGAAGCGGAACCTGACGTCGAAACACAGTACAAATCACGGAAAATTGCGGATCTGCGCCCGATGCGGCAAGCGAGAAACTCGGGCGCACGTCACTGGAAAGTCACTTCATGCGACGACTAGCTCTCCTCATCCCAGCACTATTGTTATTTGCGACCCAGAACGCATCGGCCCAGTCGGCGCCAGAGCGAGACAGCAATTGGGCTAAAGTATCGACTGTCTCACTCGCGATTGGCGTCGGCACCGAGCTGCTCATGCCGCGTGTGTTCTATGCTGATCCGGAGGTGACCGTCGGGTGGAAGGCGCGCTGGCACGTCTCCGTGTTGGCACCCAGCATGACGCTCTTGGCGTTGGCGGCACTCAACGAGTACAGCTTGAAAGACTCCTTCGAGGGATATCGTCCCGGTTGCAACGACGACAACAAGGGCATTCCCGAGTGCAAGACCTACGGGATGATGTCCACGCACGCGTACGGGGCATTCGCGGCCCTCGGGCAAGGCGCAGCTGTGTTCCTGTTTGACACGACGAAGTGGAGCCACGGCAAGATCAACGCTGGGTCCATCGTCGGGCACGTGGCTGTGCCGTTGGTGTCCGCTGGCCTCACTGCAATTGCACGAGGGCAGAGCAATTATGAAACCACGGGGCAGATTCTCGCAGGCGGCGGCGCGGGATTGGTCACCGGATTCCTGATGGGTACCGCTTATGCACTCATGCAGCGACCGGAATGCGGCTACTCAGGCTCTTTGATTTGCTGGTGAACCTATATGGACTACGAGGTTCGATTCGGGCCGAGCCCTGGTGCGAAGCCGGGGGACACAGAGAACCAAGGCGGCGAGCGACCAGCGGATGGTAGCGCCACTGGCGACACCTCCAGTACTGCCGATGTTTCGGAGGGTGGTCGCGGGTCGAAGCGGTCCGTGCGTGAGGACAGAGATGATCTGCCCTTTGGTTGGACCCCTTTTCGCGTTGCTATCATCGCCGAGCTGCAGCCGCGGCCAGGCGTCGCGCTAAAGTGTCCTGTTCGTCTGAAGCCCGAAGTGTTGTCCGTGGGCGGTTACGATCGCTTGCTGGGTCGCGTTGAACCCGCCTTTCGGATGACCCTGAAGGACCCAGGAACTCAACGTGACCTCGAAGTCGATGTGCGTTGGAAGCAGTGGGCGGATCTCGGTGGCGCGGGATTGTTGGCGAGCCCTGCATTCGCGTCGATGGCCGACGCTCGGTCGAGCTTGCTGCATGGTTCGCCCAAACAGGATCCCTATCAGTACGTAGATCGGGTATTGCCCGGCAATGAAGCCTGGCTACCGCGCAGCTCTGCGGGTAACGGCAGCTCACCGACAGCCGCTGGCAGCAGCAACGGCGCAGGGGCCCCGTCCGGCGTGAAGGCGCGAAAGCCAGAAGCGACGGCAGCGGGACGGAACTCCGAGGATCCGCTCGGTTCCTTATTCGATCTGGTCGATTTGCCCTCCCAACCGTCGGCC
>JBLNFG010000861.1:0-3756 GCA_050263495.1 Myxococcales bacterium
TGGTGCGCTAGTAGGTTGGCCTATCGGTAGCGCCATTGCGGGCTCGCGAGAGCCCCCGTGGATACTAGCGGGAATTGGTGCAGGGGTCATCGCCGTGTCGATTCCATTTTCGATTGCTGCGGGGAATAGGGTTGAGAGTGCAGTGGAAAGCCACAATAAGTCACTTCGGCCAGTTCCATCATCCGGCGCAAAGCCAACGCAATTGCCGCAAGAAACTCCGTAGTCCCGCGCTGTAACACGCACCGTCGAAGTCCACTTCGTGAGCAATTGACGAGCCCACCTCCCCCATCTGCCCGCAGTGAATGCCGATTGACGTAACAGTAACGTCCGGCATTCACGAGGACAGATTTGTCGGGAGGTGGGGCGCAGCGGAGTTCCATCGCATGAAATCGATGTAGCCACGATTGAAGGCGTGCACGCCGCAAGCACCGGTGGGGGCAGGAACAGCAACGGATTCTACGATCGTTCCTTAGGGACGGCTTCCTATGCCGATGCGTCGCGACCACACCGATTGACGGGTGCGAGCAACCGCTCGACGGGGTCAACCCGAGCAGGCGAGGTAGCCGTCGCCTACGACGACGTCGGGCAAGCGACGGCGATGGTGCTCCAACGCGACGGCACTTGCTTACGGACGGGCGCGTCGTGTTGGGCACGGTTTGCATACGACTGGGACGAAGTGGGAAACCTAGTCCGAGCGCGACGGTGGGATCTGGCTGCCGGCACGGAGCGGACGACGTACGGGACCGCTGCGTCAGTGAACGCCACCCACCCAACGCGCGCGCCAGACGCGGAGATGAACTACCAGTACGATGGTGGAACGCGCGTGGTGAAGGCCGCAACACGCGCCGCGGGAACGACGTTGTATACGGTGTATCCGTTCTCGACGCTGGAGCTACGGAATACGCCGCTTACAGGCAGTGGAGCGACGGAAGATTACGCCCTGAACACCGACACGACGCAACTGCGCCTCAGTGGCGGTGCCGTCAGTGGACGCGTCTTATACAACGCGACGATGCCTCGCACGGGTGCGAGCAATGTGCACCTGTTTCTCGAATTCGGGGACCATCTCGGGAGCACGACGTTTACCGTCGACCATGCCACGAGCGAGGTCGTCGAGTACGTCTCGTACATGGCCTACGGCCAGACGGAAAACGACTACCGCACTTCACGGTGGTCGAACTTCCGCGAACCGTATCGCTTCACCGGCAAGGAAGAAGACATCGAGGTTGAACGGGGCCGTTGTTGATCGGGGCTTTGTCGTGATGTGAGGCCAGCGTGGGAGGGCCAGGGGCCCGTGCTGGCCGTAGACGTGTAGCGTGGGGGCGGGAGGGGAATGTGTCGACGCTCGCCGTTACAGCGCATCGCGATGCACCCAGCATGGAGCGGAGCTGGCCGCACGAGGAGACATGAATCCCTCGGATTATGTCTAGGCCGGCGAGGAAACGCCCGCAGGCTGTGGGCGAGCGACAACTCGACGAGCAAGGTTGCACACTGCTGGTCGATCTTTGTCGAGCCGCAACGCATACAAGCCCGCGGCAAGTGGGCCGCCTCGCATAGGGGGCCCTTATATGCGAGGCGCCGAGCCGCGCCGACTCGGGCGGGCAGCTGCGCTCCGATTGGGGAGCGTCGCGGAGCACTCGCCCGCCCCCCCACGGGAAACGGCTCCGGCCGAGGTTTGGGCCCCCCCCAGGACCCTCCGAAACCCCGGCCTTCTTTGCGTCGTGGCCCCGGGAACGGGCACGAACGGCCATCTCGCGATATCCTCAACGGCATGTTGGCTGTCAAAGCGCACGTCGAACAAGGTCGGCTCAAGCTCGATGAGCCAACGAGCTTGCCGGAGGGCGAAGTCGTTGAACTCGTGCCGATGGCTGAGTTGCTCGCTCGCGGCGGGGATACGCTCGACGATGAGGAACGGGCAGCCTTGCACCAGTCTATCGAGGAAGGCTTCGAAGATTTCGAAAAAGGCGACACCGAAGATGCCTTCGAATTTCTGGCTAAGCTAAAGTCCGAGCGTGGAAATCAGGATCGGCAAACGAGCGCAGCAGCAAGTAAGACGCGAGAATAGCTGGTGGCTTGAGAACGCGGATTATCCGCTGACCTTCGAGACCGAATTCGAATGGGTCCTGCTGCCTGCTCGAGATACCAACCCCGGGCACACCCTATCCAACGCAGAAGCGACCACACCTGGTGCGAGTACTTCTGCCGAAGTCGAAGTGTCACGTGTATTACACCTTGGAACGTAACAAGACTCTGATCGTGATCCACTCGGTTTGGGGTGCATGCCGCAAACGCGGCCCGAAGCTGGAGTGTTTTCTCTTTAGTCGCCCACCGAGAAGGCGGCCAAACGCGGAAGCCGCACAGCCCGGATACCCGGCACGCCTGCGAGCCTTACTGCGTGATTCGAAAGCTGACATGAGACGCACGTTCCTTCTGCCCGGCGGAGCGCCGGGCGGTAGCCAAACTCGCGCAGATTCTGTGACAGGCGCATCACCGTGAAGAGCCGAAAAGACTCCCGCGCCTGGCAAAGAACGTGCGCGTCAAAGCGAAGCCCGGAGCGTAGCCGTGCGGAGGGAGCCACTCTGTCTGAGCAACGACGCAATCTCTACAGTAAACGCTCAGTGAACGCTCCGGCGCGGAGTATCGCATGGCGAAATCGCCCAGTAGTTCGATTGCCCGAGTCAATGACTGTGGTAAATACCCGGCCATCACGAGGGCTCATCGGGCGGAGTAACGATGGCAAATCCGGGCAGTGCACATAACGACCTGTTTCTTGCGTCATTCGAGAACGTGCGAGATGCAGCAGCCGAGCTACGAAGTTCATTGCCCAAGGCGCTGGCAGAGCAGGTGCAGTGGGAAACCCTGAAGCCAGTGTCAGGCAGTTTCATAGATGAGACTGTGCGCTGGTCGCACTCGGACAAGCTGTACGAGGTGCGATACGGCGAGCAAGACGCGTTACTCTACGTGCTCTGGGAGCATAAGAGCGAGGTCGACAAGTGGACGCTGCTGCAGCTGCTGCGCTACATGGTGCGTATTTGGGAGAAGTGCCTGGCACAGAAGCCCGCGCCCTCGAAATTACCGCCAATCATTCCGGTCATCATTCACCACAGCGAGACAGGCTGGACCGCAACGACGAGCTTCCAGGGGCTGTTCGACGAAGCGCTGATGGCAGATGCGGTCCTGAGGCGAATGACTCCGCAATTCGAGGCGGCTATTGACGACATCAGCCATGCGAGGGACGCAGAGCTACGCTCGAGGGGGCTGTCGCCCAAGGCGTTGTTGGGGATAGTCTTTCTGCGGGACGGGCGCAGCGAGGGGCGAATCCTGGAAGAGCTTGAATGCTGGGCCGAAGAGTTCAAAGAGCTTCTGGCCAGCCCGGACGGTGTGCGTGCCATATGCCAGCTTTTCAGCTATCTTATGCGAGTTGCACAGAATCTTGAACGGTCGACCCTGGAACGAAGAGTCAGACAGGTCATTCCGGAAACTGAGGAATTGGTCATGACGCTAGCGGAACAACTCATTCAGCAAGGTCGAGCGGAGGGAATCACGCAAGGCTTGTCGCGTCAACGCAAGCTCGTGCGCCGTCAAATGGAGTTGAAGTTTGGCTCATTGACCGCTGACGCCCTCGTACGTCTGGAATCAGCCGACGAGTGCGCGCTGGAGCGCTACGCAGAGCGAGTGATCACTGCAACGTCACTTGCCGAGGTTCTGAGTGACTAAGACTGAGAGAGTGTGTCGCAAGGCTACGTTCGTTCGCCT
>JBLNFG010000862.1:0-7881 GCA_050263495.1 Myxococcales bacterium
CAACGCATTCCTGTCCAAAACGGCGAGAAAGTCTTCGTTGGACCCATGCCCTTGGTGCTGCAGGTCGACGCGGGCCAAGTGGCGGTGGTGGTCGAAGACTCGGAGAAGTGGGAAGGACAACCGCTCTACGAAATCGAGGCATGGGACCTCGTGATGCAAGTCCCTGATCGCGATAACCCACAAGAGCTGAAGACGCTGCTCGACCACGTAAGCTTCAAGGCCTTGCCCGGCGATCTGATCGCTCTGATGGGACCAAGCGGCGCAGGCAAGACCACGCTTTTGCTCACCCTGAATGGGTACACGCCTCCCTCGGCAGGCCAAGTCCGGATCAATGGCGAAGATCTGTACGCCATTTACGACGCATTGCGTGGAAGCATCGGCTACGTCCCCCAGGACGACATCGTGCATCCGGAGCTCACGGTCTGGGAGGCTGTCCGCTACAGCGCTCGAATGCGGCTGCCACCAGACTACTCCGACGAAGAAATCGATCGTCGGGTGGGTATTACGTTAGGGCAACTGGGACTAGAAAGTGTCTCGCATCTACAAATTGGGCGTCCCGAAAAGAAGGTGCTCTCCGGCGGCCAACGTAAACGCGTGAACATCGCGATGGAGCTCGTGACCGATCCGGTCATTCTCTTCTTGGATGAGCCGACGAGTGGACTCGCCGCCGACGACACCACGGCCTTGGTTCAACTCCTGGCCGAGCTGGCAAAAAAGACGGGCAAGACCATCATCACGACCATCCATCAGCCTGCCAAGGACGAGTACGAGAAATTCAACCTTGCACTGATCATGGGACCGGGCGGCATTCCGATGTATTACGGGCCCACGCGTGACGGTTACCGGTTCTTTGGTTCCCTGCTCGAGCGCCAAGGGCGCGCCAATCACGTGGATAACCCGCGCGACATGTTCGACATGCTGAACCAGCGCGAACGCCCGATCTTCGAGGCGATGAGAGCCCAAGACCCTCAAGCCTCCAGGTTTGCCGCGCGGCAGCAGGCTGCTCGCGAATGGAACGCGGAGTTCTTCAACCAACAGAACCCGATTTTCCAACAAATGTATTCGGGTCGCCGCGCCGTGGGGGCTGGCACACCGCAACACGGCTTGCCTCAGCGACGCCCGCCCACCAGTGGCCAACTCGGATTGCTCTTTGGTCGGTATCTCAAGACCAAGCTCCGCGACTCGAGTGGAACGGCGATCCTACTCCTGCAGGCGCCGGTGATTGGTGTGTTGCTGGCCCTAGTGTTCGGTGGGCAGAAGGACGCAATTCCCTATTGGTGCTTGGGAGCGCTACAGGAGCTGTCACGCCGGGCTGGAGGCTCAGTCGAGAACAGCAATCAGCTACTGCAGAGCATGAAGACGACGAACGACAACTCGGTCGCGTTATTCTTCCTAGTGGTCGCTGCAGTCTGGTTCGGGACGAGCAACTCGGCACGTGAGATCGTGAGCGAGCGGGCTATCTACCTGCGTGAGCGGATGGTGAATCTCAAGCTCTTCAACTACGTGTTCTCGAAGTTCATGTTGTTGAGCCTCATCTGCGTCGCGCAGTGCACCGTGCTCATGGCCATTGCGTTCTTCTCCCTGGGCTTCAACGGGGGGATCCAGGCGTTTCTGATTGAACTTGCCATGCTCGTCGTTACCTCAATGGCTTCGGTTGCGACGGGATTGCTCTTGAGCACCGTCGTTACGTCGAGCGAAGCAGCCATGTCGTTGACGCCGATTGCATTGCTACCACAGGTGGTTCTCGGCGGAATGATGGTGCCGATGACGACCAATCCATGGCTCGAGTATCCGATGATGATCATGCCGGGTCGATGGGGATTCCAGGGCGTGGTAGTTCAGGAACGCCTCTCCGTTGCCACCGACCCCGCGTGGTTGCTCAACGTCGGCAAGCCCGATCTGAATGCCGCCGAGAATTTCATTCACGGTGGTAAGTTCGATTGCGCCATTGCACAGGTTGCAGGCACGGACTTCAACGGTGCCTGGGGCTTCGTGAGCTATTCACAACTGTGGGTCCCGCTTGCGGTGCTTGGCGGGATGTTGCTCGGTCAGTTTCTGATCATCCTCATCGTTCTGAAGCGTCGCGATTCCGTCTAGAACTCCAATTCTGCTGCCCACCACCGGCTCCGCCTTCAGCGTCGCCTTGCTCCTCCCAAATCCGTGCTCGCAAAGCTCGCCCGGATGGGAGGAGCAGCGAGCATGGGTCGGGCCTCCTCGGACGGCGTGCCTCGCTCCGGGCGAGCCCACGTTCCTCGCGGAGCGAGTTGGGCTCCCGCTCGATTCGCTCATTCTGCGCGTTGGAACACGGGCGTTGGGGGCAGCCCAACTCGCGGGAGTGAGGAGCGCCGAAGCCGCAGTGAAGGCAACCAGCGCAGCGGCGCCGAAAGGCTGAAAGAACCTCGCGTGAACGGCGCTTAGATTCCGTCGGCCACGAGCTGAGCAACCGTATCGCCCACCTGGGTCGTTCCCATGCCCATTTTGCCCGCCGATTGGCTCTGCATCTTTTCTCCGGTCGTCTTCACGATCGCGCGCTCGACCGCAGCTGCTGCCTCTCTCTCATTTAGACTGTACTCGAGGAGCAGCGCGCCAGCGCCAATGGCCGCCATTGGGTTAATGACGTTCTGACCCGTGTATTTTGGCGCGGATCCACCGATCGGCTCGTACATGCTGACGCCTTCGGGGTTGAGGTTGCCGCCTGACGCGATCCCCATGCCCCCCTGAATCATGGCACCCAGGTCAGTAATGATGTCGCCGAACAGATTGTTCGTGACAATCACGTCGTACCATTCCGGGTTCTTGACGAACCACATGCAGCAGGCGTCCACGTGGTTGTAGTCGCGCTTGATGTCGGGGTAGTGCTTCTGCCCCATCTCGTGGAACGCGCGTTCCCAAAGATCGAACTCATACGTCAACACGTTGGTCTTGCCGACCAGCGTCAGCGTCTTCGTCTTGTTCCGTTTGCGCGTCAGCTCGAAAGCAAACTTCAGACAGCGATCTGCGCCTGCACGCGACTGAATTGAGGTTTGCACGGCCACTTCCTCGGGTGTGTTCTTCTTCAAGAAGCCGCCCGAGCCAGTGTAGAGGCCTTCGTTGTTCTCGCGCACTACAACGAAATCGATGTGCTCCGGACCCTTGTCCCTAAGCGGTGTCCACACTCCTGGATAGAGTTTCACCGGACGTAGATTGATGTACTGTTGAAGCTCGAAACGGAGTCGGAGAAGAATTCCCTTCTCGAGAATCCCAGGCTTTACGTCAGGGTGACCAATCGCGCCCAGCAGAATTGCGTCGAACTTGCGCAAGGTGTCTGCTGCAGAGTCTGGAAGGATCTCGCCGGTTCGAAGGTATCGATCACCACCCCAATCGAACTCTGTCCATTCGAGATTGAAGCCGAAGCGCGCAGCGGCCGCGTCCAATACCTTCCTGCTCTCGCGTGCCACCTCGGGCCCCGTGCCGTCTCCGCCCAGGAAAGCGAGCTGATAGCTCTTCGACATTGTGTTTGCTCCTTTAGCCGTATCTAAAGTTGGATTGCCACCTCATTGGCCGTAGCCGACGCAGTGGACCCCTGATGGGCCAAGCTAGCGCCCGGCCCCGAGGCGCGGGCAGAATCCACCAATCGCGCTCGAAGCGCAACAGTGCGCGTGAAGCGCCCATAACGAGCGCCCAAACCTACTTAAGGCGAGTTGGCTTTGTCTGGCACGCCTTGGCAAATCGGGTGCACATGCTTTCGGCGGTTGCCCATTGCCAGGCGGGAGCGGGCGTGTTCCGGCGGCTAACGCGTTGCCAGGCGGGAGCACCGAGTGTTCGGTGTGCCCCCGCCCTGGATCTACACGCTTCGCACCGACACGGATGTTACTTCTTCTTCACCGCCGTGGTGCTCTTGGTATCAGAGGGGATTGGAATATTCCAGATATCGCGGGCATAGCCTCGGATCGTATTATCGCTGGAAAACCGACCCATGTTGGCCACATTCAGAATGGCGCGGCGGGTCCAAGCAGTGGGGTCGCGATAGGCTTCGTCGACCGCTTGATGACACAAGACGTAGCTCTTGAAATCCGCCAACACTAGGTACGGATCTTCCCACAGGAGCTTGTCGACGACCGGCTTGAATCGATTGGGACCGTCTGGGGAGAACATCCCGCTCGATATCGCGTCGAGGGCAGCACGCAGATCGCGATCCGCATAGTAAATGTCCATTGGCTTATAGCCCATGGCCTTAGTGTGTTCCACGTTCTCCGCGGTCAGCCCGAAGATGAACATGTTGTCCCAACCAACGGCTTCCAGAATCTCAATATTGGCGCCGTCCAGTGTGCCAACCGTCAACGCGCCATTCATGGCGAATTTCATGTTACCGGTACCAGACGCTTCGGTGCCGGCAGTCGAGATCTGTTCAGAGACGTCTGACGCGGGGATAATGCGCTCGGCCAGCGTGACATTGTAGTTCGGAACGAAGTAGAGACGAAGCAGGTCTCGGGTAGAGGGGTCCTTGTTGATGACCTGCCCCACGCAATTGGCGAGATTGATCACGCGCTTCGCCATATCGTAGCCGGGAGCCGCCTTGCCGCCAATTAAGAAGGTCTTGGGTACGGCATTCTGCGTCTTGCCTCCGCGATAGTTCAGGTACAGCGAGACGATGTGAAGGATGTTGAGTAACTGTCGTTTGTACTCATGCATCCGTTTCACGTGGACGTCGAACACATGCGCTGTGTCCAACGCTATCTCGTACTGTCGCTGGAAGAACTTGGCCAAGCGCTTCTTGTTTCGCAACTTGACGCGTTGCCACTCTTCGACGAACTGGCTATTCGACGCGAACGGGACTAGCTCCACTAATCGATCGAGATCTCGCTCCCAACCCTCGCCAATCGATTGCGTGATGAGATAGGCAAGGTCCGGGTTGCACTTCAGCATCCAACGACGCGGCGTTACGCCATTGGTCTGATTGATGATTTTTCCTGGAGAAAGCGCCTCAAAGTCGGCAAATACGCTGTCCTTCAAGATTTTGCTGTGGAGCGCAGATACGCCGTTGACGTGGCTACTTCCGACAATCGCCAGATTCGCCATGCGCACCTTCTTGACTGGACCTTCTTCGATAACACTCATGCGCTCGACCCGGCCGTCGTCGCCGGGGAAACGCCTTCGCACTTCGGACAAGAACCGGTGGTTGATTTCGTAGATGATCTCGAGATGCCGCGGCAGCAAACGCTCCATCAAGTACACGGGCCAACGCTCGAGTGCCTCGGGCAAGATGGTGTGGTTGGTGTAATTCATGCAGCGACTGGTGATGGTCCAGGCCTCTTCCCAATCGATCCGGTGCACATCGAACAGCAGCCGCATCATCTCTGCTACGGCAAGCGCGGGGTGCGTGTCATTGAGCTGAAATACGGCAAAATCGGGCAGGTCGCGTAGACTCTGGTGTTCCTCGAGATGGCGGTGAATTGCGTCTTGCAGGGTCGCCGACACGAGGAAGAACTCCTGCTTGAGACGCAGTTCCTGTCCTGCTTCCGTTTGATCGTTTGGATAGAGTACGCGCGAGATGTTCTCGGAGTAGCTTCTCTCTTCGACCGACTTCAGGTAGTCACCGCGGTTGAACTGGTGAATGTCGAAGTCACGTGTCGCCTTCGCGGACCAAAGACGCAATGTGTTGACTACGCCGTTCTTGTAGCCGACGACTGGAAGGTCGTAGGCCATTGCCTGTACTTCGCTCGTCTCCGTCCAGTCGCTTTCGACGCGTCCCCGCGGTCCGGTGTAGTGAATGACTCGACCACCGAAATGCACGCGAAATGTCCGCTCCGGCCTCGCCATTTCCCAAGGGTTGCCGCGACGCAACCAGTTGTCTGGCGTCTCGACCTGAGCGCCTTCCACGATATCCTGGCGGAAAATCCCGAATTCGTAACGAATGCCGTAACCCATGCCGGCAATGCCCAAGGTCGCCATCGAATCGACGAAGCACGCCGCCAAACGTCCGAGGCCACCGTTACCGAGGCCGGGGTCGACTTCCTGATCAACGACGTCTTCGAGATCAAGCCCAACCTCACTCAAGGCCGTGTGAGCCGCATCGCGTATTCCGAGATTGATTAGGCCGTCTTCCATGAGGCGGCCGATCAGAAATTCCATCGACAAATAGTAGACCCGCTTCGGATGCTCGGTCTTGAACCGGTTCCACGTTCGCGTCCATCTGTCAGCCATGCGATCGCGCGCGGTGCGAGCGATGCTCATGTATTGATCGAACGGCGTTGCGGCGATCGGATGCTTGCCCTGCGTGTGCAAGATGTGATCGATAAAACTCTTCTTGATCGCATCCTTTTCGAGACCGAGTTCCTCGTTGGGGATGGCTACAAACTTGTCGCGGTTGGGCATGGCTAGAAATCCTTTAGTTGACGGCTGAAGTCGCACCCGACGCAGACCTACAAGCAACGAAGGTCGCTTGCTCGCGCCTCAGAGGTGGAAGAGTAAGTGGGAGCTTATCTTGCGCTATGTTCCGTGTGTTCTGCAATGGGCAGAACGGCCAGACTCGGAGCATCGAGAGCACCTAACGAGTGTTCGGGCCAAATGGTCCCCTCTTCGTCAATTTCTCCCGTAATTTCGAGATCAAGCCAGCCTTCATCGCGGACTCCGCCAACGCTTCGTGCCACGTTTGCGCCACGGATGCGCACGCGACCTTCGGAGTCCACCCAAACGTCTACACCCGGCATTCCGCGTCCAAAGCTACCAGGGCGTGGATCCTCTGGCAGTTCGAGCAGCCCAATTCCCGCTGACTCGGGCCTGCCTACGAATGCAAGCGGACTGATCCCCATCGATTCAAAGAACCATCGCGTCGCCCTGCGCATGCCGGATACATGGACAACGATGCGGCGGATGCAGCCGCCCAACAGTCGCCGTTGCTCCGACAGGACAAGCCGATCGGCGACCCAGTGGGACGCAAACAGATAGAGCCCCAACTCGGTACCGCAGATGCGGCGGCGCGCAGCTTCGTTGCCCACACGCCGAGCCCAGGGTTTGAAGCCATTGCGCCACCCCGCTGCAAGCAGCAGCTCTCGGTCGATATCACGGTGCAACCGATCGAGCGCATCTCCATCCGAAAGCAGAATGGTCGCTCGCGCGGCATGCCACAGCAGCAATAGACTGAGCTCCCCCACGGCGTAGACGAGACTCGCCCCTGTGAGGCCACCCCATAAAGCCAGCAGCACTAGCTCTACTAAACCGCGGCTTGCACCGATTGGCGCGATCCGATCGACCTGAGTCACGCCGATCGATTTTCTAAGGGACTCGGCTGCTACGATGCAATTGTCGTGTGTCAGTCGTACCTGCCGAAAAGTACCGTCGCGACGACTGTCGGGGATCACCAGCGCGACCGCATCATTGGAGACCGCACTGATTCGCTTTTCCGCGCGTGCCGGTTCGTAGTCAAGCTGCTCAGCACCTTTTAGGCACACCTGACCAAATGGGTAGACGCCGCTCACCGAAGAAGCTGCACCCCAGCCAACCATACTGCGTTCGCCGCAATGGTGACGGACGATGGCTCCGAAGCTCTCGGCGTGTTCGCGCTCACCGCAGATGACGAGTCGGCAGCTAGCGCGCTCGATACTGTCCGCAAAGGAGCTGGCGTCCACGTCTGAGCCGTCGCCCAGATCGGCAATGGCGACGCCGACCAGCATTGCCCCGAGCGTCACGATGATGGCCTCAGGCCCCGCGCACCCCAGAATGCCTACCGCGTCGCCTGGCTCGACACCGAGCGCAATCAGACCCAGCCCAAAGCGTCGTGCCTGCACCGTGAGCTCGTCCCAGTTGGTAACGGAGAGCTCGTGCTGCCGAGTCGTAACGAGAACCGCCGGCTCGGTGGGACTTCGGCGTAGTCGCCGGGCTAGGATGCGGTCAACTGGGCTT
>JBLNFG010000863.1:0-8256 GCA_050263495.1 Myxococcales bacterium
CGCGCAACTGTCCCTTTGGGCAGGAACTGCGTGAGCACGGGTCTAGCAAAGCGATGTAGTTGCGCCGCGCTAACCAAAAACAAACGGCTCGGCCATAGGACCGCTGATCCGAGATCGTGCGATTTTTGGACTCCGCTGCGGAACGTTCTCGCTAGCATGGCTGTCGGAGCATTCCGTGCCACGGCAACTGTACTTGGTGGGCTGTTGTTTGTTTTGGGTTTTGTTCGCGGGGTGCAAGCCGAAGGACGATCAGTCGGTGCTCGTCGCGCGCGAAACGTTCGCAGAGCTGAGGCTCGTTAAAGGACGGGCGCTCATCACCGACGTGGGCAGACGCGGCAGAGCGCCTTACCCGCGCGAGCGACTCGGAAACGGGAACAAGATTTCCCTCGAGCCCGGCGCGCTCGGGTACCTGTTGGATGATCTTGGTGCAACCTGGCTGCTTGCTGGTCCCACGGAGGCGCAGATCCGTGAACATCACCTCGAGCTATCGCGTGGGAAGGTCTTCGTGGACACTCACGGTGGGCCTTCGATCACCGTGGGGCTCAGCACCGGTGCGCTCGAGGTTTCGCGCGGACGCACGAGTATCACCGTAACCGATGAGGGCACGGTCGAGGCTTACGTCCTTCGCGGTAGTCTGCGCCATGGTACGACGCGTGTCAGCGCGGGCGAGATGCTGTTGCTCACGCAGGGCAAACCAGCCGAGACTCGCAAAATTAGCTCCTGGGTTGATTGGACTTCAGGCCTTGCTACGGCCGATCCAGAGGCGCAGCCGGCGCCGTTCGGGCTTGGAACCGTTGGGGCAAGGGATCCGGGTGCACAGGGTAAGCCTAGGTTCTCGTTGGTGATCCAACGTTTGGAGGTCCGAGTCCGGATTGATCACGACTATGCGCAAACCGAGGTCGATGAGACCTTCGTGAACCCTTCGCCGGATGTCGTCGAAGGGATCTTCAGTTTCCGAGTTCCAAACACGGGGATCTTGCACCGCTTCGGGGTGGATCGCGAAGGTCTCTTGGTGTGGGGCAGGCCACAGGAGAAGCGCACCGCGGCGGAACAGTACCAGAACAAGGTCTATGCGGGCTCGAGTGAAGATCCGGCGCTCCTCGAGTGGGTACAACCTGGAGCGTATCAGGCACGCCTGTACCCGATCGGTCCAGGCGCAACCCGGCGCGTCGTGACCCGTTACGGAGAATGGCTAGCCCGTAGCGGTGAGCGTGGGGAGCGTCGGCTCTACGTCTATCCGATGGCAGCGACAGGGGCCGAGGGAACACTGCCGAGAATCGAGGAGATGCGGATCCACATCGATTGTTCGCGCGCTCGCGCCTCCAGAATCCGTGCACCGCTCGGGAGTGTGGTGCGGGGCAAGCAGGTCATTTTGAAGGCGTTCGACCTGCTCCCTCAATCCGATCTCGCACTGGAGCTATTCGATCAGGGGCAAACCGAAGTGATGGCGTACCGCGCTCGGCACGCGCTCAGCACACAGGATGCACCCATGGATGCCACGGCGGAATTCGCCGACAAGACGTCGCGGGAGGAATCGGACTACGTCCTTCTGCCGTTGACTCCGCCTCGATTGCCTCCAACTGAGCCTGGTCTCGATTTGGCAATCGTCGTCGACAGTTCGGCGGCTACAGACAGTTCGGCGTTGGCCGTCAGTCGAAGTCTAGTGGACGCGTTGTTGAGCGCGTTGGGAAGCGCGGATCGCGCTGCATTGTTCGCCGGAGACACCGCACTACGCCCCGTTCTTGCAGAAAGCGGTCAACTCGTGGCCGTGAATCCTGAGCGCAAGAAGGCTTGGTTGACGGAACTGAGCCAAATCCCACCGGGCGGAGCCACCGATCTTGGCGCCCTGCTGGCGCAAGCGGCAGAGCGTCTCGACGCCAAACGTCGGGGCGCAGTCATCTATGTTGGCGACGGTCGTCCTTCTGTCGGTGAGTTACTGCCGAAGGCACTGCACGAACGTCTGATCACCTTGCCGACTTCTGCGCGGATCTTCGCCGTCGGCGTCGGCACGCAAATCAACACGGCTCTACTCTCGAGTCTCGTTCGGGGCGCACCCATCGAGGTGGCTCAAAACGGCTACGAGGCTGCCCAAGTCGCACTGCGCCTGCTCGAGGCGGCTTCTGCCCCAGCTTGGCAGGGCAGTCAGGTGAAAGTGACGGGAATTGATCGGCTGTTGCCTCGCAGCATTCCCGCGGTTGCAGCGGCCGAACCCGCGCTCCTCATCGGACGTGTCGCTGGTTCGACAATGGGCGGCACGATCGAGATCTCGAACGGCGAGGCGAAACGACAATTGCCGCTACGGGTCGTCAATATTGACGATGACGGCGATCTACGCCGGCGCTGGGGCGATGCACGTTTGGCCGATCTCGTCGAGCAACACACGGGGCGCATTGCGGTAGTCGACTTAGCGCGCCGTTACGGACTCGTGACTCCCTTTACGTCGCTGTACGTGCCCTCGCGACAAGAAGCCGAACGCGAGAAGGGCGACGTGGCAGCGGCGCCTCCCGAAGAGACGGAAGAGGAGCGAAGCTCGCGGCTCGTCCGTTGGCGCCCCTGGGGTGTGGTTGGAGCGTCACTCAGAAGCGAAGGAGTCCCGTCGCTCACGTCCCAGAAGGCAAACCCCACGGAATTGGCGACGCAAGCAGAGGCAAAGCGGGACACGTCAGACCAGAAGGAGGGCGGCATCGGCACGCGCGCGAAAGGCGAGGAAGGCTCGATGGGTAATCCACAAGCGGAATCCCCGCGACTGCATCGCGAACTAGCGTCTGCCAACGACTCAGCGGAGCGTGCGGCGTTGATGAAGGAGGCGCAGGGGCTAGGGATGATCGGGCTAGTCAACAGGGACCGCGCATCCAAGCGGTACTCGGCGCCCGGCGCCGGAGACGACCCGTTGAGCGCCGCACAGCCGAGTCCCCCCGCGGCAGCTCCACCTTCGGCTGATCGAGCGAACAGTGCGGACGAGGCATCGCGCAGACACACACAAGTCGCGTCGGCTTCCATGAGGACGTCGACGAAGGCAGGTGGCATGGTTGCCAGCGCAAGAGCAGGTACGGGCACGGGCGCCGGGTTTGGCTCAGGTGTCGGGCGATTAGGCGCAAGCCGATCGATCCAGAAACCTAAAGTAACGCTTGGGCAACCGAGTGGCGATGGGGTTCAAGATACGCAGCCAAACACGGTTACCCCTGCCAAGCTGCCCGAATCGAAGCCACAAGCCGCGTCGTCCTCAGGCACAGCGACAGCATCACCACCGCTCGCGCAGCTATCACACGAGCTACGACCTTGCAGCAAGGCCAGCGACTTGCCCCTGTCAGAACGCCGCAAGTTGTGGAACGAGCGACTGCAGGAGTCCTCGACGGCTGGGCAAGTTGTGGCTGTGTATCACGATGCCGTTCACGGTTGTGAAGCACCCGGGTGGTACGAACGCCAGCTGCTGCTCTACGCCATGGTGGATCGGTTGGGAGACGTTCGACAACAGCTGGAACTCTATCGTTCATTCCTCTCGAGCCCTGATTACGCTGCGGTGATTTATCGGGCCATCCTCGTGCGGATTCAAAGCGCGGAAGCGCTTCGCCAGTTTCAGGTCGCATTGGGCATCAAGACGGCTCCGATCGAACTGGTTCGAAGCGTGATCTCGGGATCAACCGATACCAAACTAGGGATCGATTTACTGCGCCGTCTGATCGCCCAATGGCCCAACGACCTCGAGCTTCCTCTGCGACTGCTCGAACTCTATGAGGACGCGGAAGACTACGGCGGAGCGCGTTCGCTATCGCGCAGCTTACGGCGACGCGCCGATGCCACGGCCCATGTGCGGACGATGGTTGGCGAGTTCTACTGGCGTTGCTCCGAGCGACAAACCGGAGCAGCCAAGGCTCGCGACTTAGAAGAAGCGCGGCGCACGTTCGGCGAGATCGTCGAGTTTGCCCCCGAGGATCCAGCCGCACGCCGACAACTCGGCGATTTGCTGCGCGCTCACGGATGGTACGCCGAAGCGATGCGGCAGTACGAAACCTTGCGCGACCTGGTTCCCGATGATCCGGCGGTTCACCTACTCATCGCAGCCGCGGCCCAAGGTCTGGGCAAAACCGAAGAAGCGTTGCGATGGACCGAACGCGCCGCTGCGACGGGAGCACCGGATGCAAAGACCGAGCTCGAGCGAGCTGCCGAAGCGTTTGGCGTCGCGTACTTGGCCTGGGCTCACGACGATGCAACGAAGGCGAAGCGTGACGCGGATGCGCAACGGCTACTAATACGAGGACGAAAGTTCGCCGCGTCTTCTGTCGGAGATCAGGGGATCCGCTTCGTGCTGACCTGGGAGCATCCCGAATTGCACCCCAGCCTACACGGCGTCGTCAACTCAGGAGCCTTGCTTGGCAACCCGATCACCCAATTCGGGATTGCCGAGCGGACCGAGGATGCGAAGGGAGATCCAAGAGTCGAAGTTCGCATCGATCCCGAAGATGCGGCACGGGTCGCTCGGCTAGGTGCGGAGGCGGTTTTGACGGCCATCGTCGCAGCAGGCACCGCTGATCAGCATACCGCTCGGGCCAAGATGCGGTTCGGCGAGGTGAAGCATCCGAAACATACCCTGCGCTTCGTGTATGCGGCAGGTGCGTTGCGCGAGGAGATCCTGTGATGCGAGCACCATTGCCACGAACAGGCCGGTCTGCATTCCTCGTCTTGGGCGCACTCGTCGCGTCCGCACTCGTCGCGCTTCTATTGGGCGCGCATCGAGAAGACGCGCCATTCGTCCGGAAACATACGATTGGTGACTTGGAGATCATCCATTCCCGCGTCCGTGTGGGTGCGTTGATGAAGCGCGGCATCCTACGGCTGTCGCCCGGCGACCAAGTGATCACAGAAGGAGCTGGGCGTGCCCAGGTGCGGCTGGCAAATGGCATGACGGCCTTGCTCGACGCGAACACCGAACTTCAGGTTACGGCAGCAGGCCTCGAGCTAGTTCGTGGTCGCGTGTTTGCAGAAAGCCCCGAAGGCAGCCAAACGCAGGTAAAGTTCGGCACATTCAACGTTTCGTTGTCGTCGAGTAAGCTCGCTCTCGAACGGCTCGAGGGCGCGGACTCGTTCAAGCTCTTCTGCGCGCAAGGAGAGCTCCTCGTCACAGGCCTCGGAGCGGCCCATCGGGTACCGAGTGGAGAAACCCTGACGCTGAACGAAGGAAAGGCGTCGCTCGAACCCGAGAAGGCGTTCGATGATTGGACGGGCGGATTGGCTGTGCCTTGGGGTACCTCACCGCTCGCACGCAGCGCAATCGTCGAGATTGGGGCCGCTGACGAAGCATCCGGTGTCCTCGCGCCGCTCAACGTCACCATGGATCGCATCGACGTAGACCTGGACGGCGAGTTTGCGACCACACGAACGCTCACTAGGTTCTACAACGGCAACGAACAAGCCATCACGCCATCGATACGTCTTGCACTGCCACCCCGAGCGATCCTGACGAACGTCACGCATCGCTTGTCCGACACGAAGAACGCGACACAGGGTCAGCTTGCGATTTGTGCCTCCGAGCTTATTGCAGACGTGAAGCGCGCCAGACTCGATTGGGCGGGTGACGGTTGGATCGCCGGGGCCCTGCCGACCGTACCGGCGGGCGCAAGCGTGGAGCTCGAACTGGAATTCGGTGAGTGGCAAACAACTCGAGCTGGTGAGGCGTCCTATCGTTTTCCGGTGGGGCACCGCGCTGCCCCCGTGGCGATCGGAGAGTTCCAGCTCAGCGTGGATACGGCCCGGAGTGGTGCCCGCTCAGTCGCAGCGAACCGTGGCGCGGTGCTCGACGGCAGCAAGCTCGTGTGGCGTGCCTCCGACGCTAAGCCCAACGATGATTGGGTCGTCTCCTATGCTCCAGGAGGTGTTCGCACCGGAGTCGCGCGCGCCTATGTGGAAACTGCCGGTGACTCAGAGGATCCGTACCTGCTCGTGCGCGCTGAAACCCCGGTGCGTGATCCGGCGGACGTCCAGCTGGCTATTATTGTCGATACGTCACGCAGTGTCGGGGCTTCGGGGCTCGAACTCTCGAGACAGGTTGCTGACGCTTTGCTCGGCAATCTTTCCGAGCGGGACCAAGTGGTGGTCTTCGTAGCCGATGAAACGACGCGAGCACTCGGGCCAGCGACGCTAAGCACCAATACCCCTCACTTGCGCGAACAATTCCGCAACGAGCTCGCACTGGTTCGCCCGGGAGGCGCCAGTGATCTCGGCAAAGCACTCGAACGCGCCGCCGATGCACTCGAGTCAAGCGGCACTGCCGGCAATCGGCTGATCGTGTATCTCGGGGACGGGCGACCGAGCCTCGGGGAGCTCACGGCCGATCGGATCCGCGCTCAGCTCCAGCGTCGTGCACAGGGTGTTCCGCGCCTGGCCGGAGTTGCCGTGGGCGCTAGCGCCGATCGCTGGCTCCTGGCGCGATTAGTCGCGGGTTCTGGCCCCGTGCACACGGTGGTCGAACGTTCCGAAGCGGCCAGCGTTGCTGCGAGCATCATTGCCGCGACGGAGGAGGCAACCGATCGCGAGGTGAAGTTCGATCTTGGTCCAAACATCGATCGGATTTATCCGCGCGCGGGGCGGGACGTTCCGTCTGGGTCGACGACAATGGTAGTCGGGAGACTCCGTGGAAACTTGCCGGCAAGCATTCAGCTCTCGTACCGCGGAGCAGAGGGCGTTAGAACCGAAACCCTGCGCGTTGAGCGCAAGAACTCCCCGAGCCGCGGCGAAATCGCCCGACAGTGGGCGCTTCAGCGCGTAAAGGAGATTGTCACGAGTGACGAGGGACTCGAGCCGGCATTGTTGCTAGCACGACAGCATCAACTCCTTCTACCGTGGACGGAGTGGGTACTCGCGCCAGAACAGTCTGGTGATCGCGTTCAGTGCAGCGCGTTTTCTCGACGCGTGATCGATCTATCGACGTTCAATGACACGCCGTATGCAAGACGGATCGAAGGGCCGCCCTCTGCCGGCGGCGGCTGGCTCGAGCCACCCCTAAACTACGATCCCGGACAATCGCTCGAAGAGGCCGCCAAGAGCGCCATTCAGGCTGCGATCCGCGCCGCTAACCCTGTCTTCGTCTGCAGGGACGTGCGAGGCAGATCCGCCACGAATTCACCGAGCGAGCTGTCGATTCGCGTCGAAGTCGACGCAACTGGCAAGGCCACATCGGTTCGAGTCAAGCCGCGCGAGGGCGAGCGAGCGGACGCCCTGTTCCTCGGCTGTGTTGAACGGATCATCAAGAGTCTGTCTTTTGTTGGAGCAGAGCGACCAATCTCAAGCGAGCAGTCCTTGGCTGTGCCGGCGGCGAAGAACCAGTCTAAGACGCGTTGCTCGCTCACGTCGCGACTACCACTGCCACTTCGCCGCAACGTATGGTCGACTCGCGATGGGAGCTTCGCCGACCGATACGAAACCGCGCTGCGCGCCTGCGAACTCCCGAGTTGGGTGGATCGGCGCGAACTCCTGCGCGTGCTGTCGCAGGGGAAGAGCTCGCTCCAATTGCTCGATGCGGTGGACAGCCTGAATCAGCAGGGCCATTCCGACGCGGCCGCTTTTCTGCGTCAGGCGGCGCTGCAGCGAGTGGAGACGACGGAGGAGCTCCGGCAAGTCCGGAACCGGCTGCTGCGGGACGAGCCAAACCTGGACGCCGACATTGCTGCTCGGGTGCGGCGCGCGAGCAGCAATCAGGAACGCCTCGCGATCGTCGAGCGAGCGCTGCAGATTGCGCCACACAGCCCGCTCGGTCGCCGGTTGCAGCTATTGCTCCTGGAACGATTGGAGAACCGCGCCCAACTCGTTCGGGTGATTGAGTCGATTCGCAACGATCCGTTCACCGATGCCGGCCTGATTGCGATTGCCGCCGCTACGCTTGGTCGACAGGATCAGCCGCACGAAGCACAGCGCACCTTCTCGGAATTGTTTGAACGCGTTCCGGAGGATCCGTGGATTTTGGGATTTGCCGGCGATCAGCTTCGGGCACAGGGCTTCGCGGAACAGGCGCTTTCCGCGTATGAGACGCTCGCGCGCTCAGTGCCAAACGACCCTGCCACCCTACTACGAATCGGGCTCGCACAGGCAGCCGTAGGGCGCACGGACATCGCGTCGAGAATCCTCGATCGCGCCGCCCAAGTACCCGGACGTAGCGACGACGCGCGATTGAACGACCTGGCGGCAATTGTGCGCGCAGTGGTGCTTGGTCGAGCCCGGGCTCAGACGGTTGACCCCGTGGAACAACAAGAACTCACGCGTCGA
>JBLNFG010000864.1:0-2883 GCA_050263495.1 Myxococcales bacterium
AACTGCAACACCATCGACACTCACCGTTGCACCCTCATCCCTCACCACCACGTCCACCGTCACCACATGCTTCATCTCCTCACTTAACCACCGCCTCCATCCTGCCATCACTCGTTCTTGCTTCGTGCACGCGGTCATAAGAGGTGACGTCAATAGCGTCATTGGCACTACGCTGCGCCCGATGCTCCCCCAAGCTCGTCCTCGCGAATGCCGGACGATCCTCAAACGTCGCTCGGCATTCGCTGCGGGCGAGCGGGGGAGATGGGCTCGTCGCGTTGCGTGTGGTACCGGCGAGGGTGCACCAGTCCGCGGCAGAGACGGCGCTATCAGCACTCTCGGCGTCGCGCGAGCGTTCGCAAGAGTCGCCCGCTGCCCGGCTCCGCGCCGAGCTTCGCGCGGACACGCACGCTCTCTGCCAGGCTCCGGCATACAACGCTGATTTGTCTGAATTGAGCCTGTCATAGATCCTGCGTGATGAGGGCTGCGCTCGGCGCTCCTCCGGGCAGCAGGAATCTACCATGTCATCTCTCGAAAAGCGCACAAAAGCTCGTCGCAAACTGCAGCTCACGGAACGCACTCAGCTCATGAGACGCGCCTCTACGCCCTCGGAACAAGCCCTGTGGCAAGCCATTCGTGGCCGCACGCTAGGCGTGCAGTTCCGGCGTCAAGTTCCCATTGGAGGGATGTCCCTGCCGCGCGCTAATGGTCCTTGGAACAGGCGAGCACGAGAGCGGCCACTTCAGACCATCGTTCGCTTTGTGAGTTGTTGCCGCTGCCGCTACGCGCCTTCGCACTTTGGTTCCCCATGATGCTGTGCGCCTGCGAGATGAACCGCTGTACGCTTGCTTGCGATATCACATCGCGTTTGGGGACTCCGACTTCTCTGCCCAAGACAAGAACACCTCGATGACCTCACCGAGATTCCTCACGCCACCAAATCCTTCGAACTTTCCATCTCGCACTCGGCACCGAATCCAGTCTGAGTCCGACCGCTCATGGTTCACTTCTCGAAACTCTCTTGCCATGAGCGCCGTATCAAGAAGATCAACCTCAACGGACCATCCAGGATTGTCGAGTGTGTCGATCTTGATTCCATACTGGTGCTCCCAGTCATCATCGCACTGACTGACGTACCACTGCTCAAGACGGGATATTGTTTCAGCCATCACTCCCTCTCCACGATCTTTCGTGCGGTTCTGATGTCCTGTTTCGTTGCCTCTCGGACCACCTTGTCACTTAGGCTCGTCTTACCGTTGGGCCCAACGTTCACGCGAGACTCCCGAACGTGCGGAGTTGGAATTCGGTTACCCGTGGTTTTCTCAAAATGTGCCTTGCCAGCCAAATCGATATCGATCTGTTGTCCGTTAGTTCGCGCAGAAACGCGATTTCGTCCGATTTCCCCAGCCAGTGCCTCTCCCATTTCCGCTGTCGTCTTCGGTCCTCCCCTTGCCTCCGGACACTCATTATGCGCCCACACCCGTGCCGTCGAGACGCGATAAGTGTGCTCCCTAGCAACCTCGACGTTGTAGACGGCTCTCCCCGCCTCGACAGATTCGACGGACTCGACATCGGCCGGACCACTATCGCTTCTGAGGACGTCCCCGTCAACCACGTCCCGCGCTGCGGTCCATCCCCGACCCTCGACGTACAGCGGGTGCCCCGGCGTCAGCTCCAAAGGTTCAGTGCCGTTGGCGAGCGTGATGCGCAGCAATTCGCTCGCGACGTGCCGCACCATCATTAGGACGAGGCACCCCGCCCCGGCAGCAGTTGTCGGTGGCTCGCTGATTGCCGTCACCATGGCCCAACCCGCTACGCCGATCTCACGGAGGTTGAGCCAGGTACTCTGCCCCTCGGCCTCGATTCCGGCGCTCCCTAGCCATTCCTTCGGGCGGACAAGCTGCAGCGAGAGCACACTCTCCGGCTTATCGGGATGTGGCATCTCCAAGGCTACCGCTAAGGCACCGTTGGGCCACCGATCGTCGTCGCATGCGGAGTTTCCTGCCTCGACGCGATCACCCAGGCGTAGGTCCTCTATCGGCACGAATCCGGCGCCCGACGCAACCAGTGTTCCTGCCACAAAGCAACTGAGCAGACCGCCACACTTGCCGCCAACGCAAGCACCGCCGCCCGGACCCGCCGGCGCCTTCGGACGCACTCCGCGCCCATTCAGTAGCTTTCCCGCGGCAACGCCACCGATGGTCCCGACGCTCACCAGCGTGAGCAACGGTTTGACCGCCAAACGCCCAGCCTCGTAGTCACTCCCGGCGTTGAAGACCGCTTTGACATCGTCGACTAGGTTCGCAACGTTTTCGATGGTTGCGACTATCCCTTGCTCGCCACGATCAATCAGCGCCGTCTGGGCGTACTCCGCGATGCGCCCTTGGGACAACAGCGCGATGTCAGATTTCGCCATCTGCACCACTGAGCTCGCAATTCCCTTCGCGGTATCGAGCGCCTGCGCACCAAGTCCCCTGGCGACCTCGCCCCAGGCGACGAGCCCACTCGGATCGGAATTATTGATCGGATCCCCGCCCGCGTACGCGTATGCAAGCAATCTCGATGGTGCACCGATCGTCTTCTCTGGCTCAAACACCGCAAGCGGATCGACGGCATAGAAGATCCCGATTTCCGGTCGATAGGGACGCGCATTGAAGTCACTGAGGCCCGACCCACGATCTTCCTCATTGCCCACGAATCCAAACGGATCCGTATGCTCACCGCTCTGCGCTCTCACCTGCCCGTAGGCGTGATAGAGCGACCTGCTCCGCACTTGGCCGTTCGCTTTGGTCACAGCCAATGGCGTCACCTGCGCATCGGGCAGATAGAATTCGGCTCCTTCCGGCACAGTCGTAATCTCGACGGACTCAGCGCGTAGGCGTTCCG
>JBLNFG010000865.1:0-6603 GCA_050263495.1 Myxococcales bacterium
CCCTAGGCCCACTGAAACGCCTGCTACGGAAACGCCACAGGAATTGGAGGCTCAGCCCGAGGCCTCAACGAGCGGCGATTAGCGGTTGGTGCGGCGTTGAGACGCGAAATTTGAATCTGGGTAGAGCCTGCTCCGAACAGTTCTCCAACTGGGAAGAACTGCAGCGGTTTGTGGGATAGCTGGATCCACGCCACCACAAGCTCTCCTGCACGGCTCAACGATCATCGCCGTTGGTGGCAAAGAATTATGCCAACATCGCACTATCGAAGAGGCGGTTCGGGCGCGCCATGGGCCCGCAGAAGCGGGAAAAGTGTGGCATCCACCCCGATTGTTCCTCGCCTTCATCCTCGGGAGATTGTACCTTAGCCTCCCGGATAGGATCACCCACGGACCCCTATTATCTTCAAAGCTAGTTTGCCCTCGGGGTCGTGGGCACGAGAACGAAGCCAGCGCACGCACGATGTCGGAAGAGCCCAGATAAGTGGCCGACACGTTTAGGAGAATTACCGCATCATGACTGAAAAAGGCGGGTCCGATCTTGATGTCTTTGATGGACTGACGAAGAAGTCCGCTCCCGCGTCGGCGGGAAACCAGGCCGTGGCTGTGGCAGTTGGAGCGCCTCCACCTCCGCCCCCACCGCTGTCTTCGGTTCCTCCACCTCCGCCCGGAAGTCAGATCATCGCGTCGGGTGGACCTCCGCGTCAAAAGACTCTGCTCGGCTTGCCCACTCCAACTGGGGGAGCAAGGTCGACTTCCACTCCATTGCCGGTCCCACCGCCTCCGATGGGCAGGGCATCCAACGCGCCGCCACCCCCGCCGCCACTCGCTGGATTGCCGTTGCCGTCTTCTTCCGGAGCCGCGGCGTCGCATCAACCCCCGCCGCCTCCTCCGCCGCTCCTATCGGCGCCACCACCTCCTCCCCCGCCGGCGCTCTCTTTCCCAATACCGGTTAGCGATCCGTCAGCGGCTGCTGCACCGCCGCCACCACCGAGCTCTATCCCTGCGCATGCCCCGCCACCACCTCCACCGCTCCCCGCACCGTCGTCGGTGCCAGTTGGAGCGCCTCCGCCTCCGCCGCCAGTCTCCGGCATTCCGAGCTCGACAGGGGGTGCCGCGCATGTGCCGCCGCCTCCGCCGCCAATCTCAAGCGTCCCAAGCACAGCGGGGATTGCACACCCGCCGCCACCGCCGCCACCAGTCGCCACGCTAACGGGCGTGTCGTCGAATTCAGCGGCTGCAGCGCAGGCGCTGCCAGCTCCGCCAACGAACCTCGCACCGCCACCGCCTCCTGCTCTCTCGGTCCCTTCACCGCCGGCTTTTGCGCCGCCGCCTCCGCCACCCATGCTGAGCGCGCCGCCTCCGCCGCCGCCCATCTCTGGACCCGCGGTGCCGAGTTCCACTCCTGGCTCCCATCTTCCTCCGCCCCCGCCACCACCCTCGCCTTTGGGTGCCGCGTCAACGCCATTACCGAGCGCACCGCCGTCCTCGTCACCCATCAAGACCGCCGTGGGGCTGGGCACGACCGGCAACGCGCCTGTCAGCAAAGCGGCCAATGACGATGACATCGACTGGGACGACGAGGATGAGAAGACAGCGATCTTCGACAAGCACTCTTCGGCAGACCTCTTTGGGGCTGGTCGCAAACCATTGCCAGCGGCGGGAGCGCCACCCGCGTTGCCATCGGCGCCGCCCTCTGTGCCCAGCCTGCCGCGTTCATCTCTGTCTACCCCGATGCCTCTGGCGCCTCCCGGTGTGCCGCGATCGGTACCCAGCGTGCCCCCCCCTCCGCCTGCGGTTGGGAGGATCACGAGCAGCATGCCGGTTCAGGTACCACCGCCAGCCGCCAGGCTAACGCCGAGTCTTCCACCGATGCAGCAGCCAAGGCTGCCCTCCCCCATGATTGGGCGTGGCCCGGATGGTCGCACTATCTCCAGCGTCGTCCCCGCCGGCAAGGTCGGTAACAGCAAATTCGCATGGATTGCTGGGATCGTGTTGGTTGTGGGCGTCGCGCTGTTCGTCCTCATGCTGCTCATGCCAAAGTCCGGAAACATCGTCGTCGCGGTCGCTGGCTCGGGCAACAAGGCGATGGATGCCGTCCAAATTGCGGTCGACGGAGCGAAGCAATGCGACTCGTCCCCTTGCGTCATCAAGGGTGTCAAGGCGGGCTCGCATATCGTCAAGGCCACGGCGTCCGGCTTCAACCCCAGCACGCAGACGGTCACGGTCTCTTCCGGCGACGAAGTTGTGCTGAATCTTCAACTGAGTTCCGCTGGCGAAGGCACAGGAGTCAGGGTCACCGCCGAGGGCGCCGGTCTCAAGCTGTGGATCGACGACAAAGAGATTGGGCCACTGCCACAGGAGGTCAAAGATCTCACGCCAGGTGAGCACAAGATCCGCGTGGCGGGCAACGATCGCTTTGCGCCTTACGAAGAGACGATCAGCCTATCCGCAGATCAAATCAAATCAGTTGGACCGCTCGAGCTCAAGGTCGTTCGCGGCCTGGCCATGATCGAGCCCGGAGAGAATTCGGACGGAGCTAAGGTGCTGCTGGTAAACGGTGCCGAGAAGCGTCAGATCCCTAAACTTCCCTACCGAGTAGAGATCAGCACCGATAAGCATTATCAGCTGGTTGCTTCGAAGAAGGGGTTTCCCACGGCGACCATTCCGGTCACGTTTGAGCCCGGCAAAGATCAGAAGCGGTTCGTGATCGACCTGCGTGCGGATGCGGCCGCGCCGGCTGCTGAAGCCGTGCCAGAGGAACCGTCCCATTCAAGCGCTGGAACTGCAGTCGCTTCGCACACGGCAGCAAGGAACAAGATTGCCAGCGCAATCGGCGTAACCCCCGCTGCACCGCCTCCAGCCGCAGCGAAGGCAGCTCCGGCGGCTGCAGGCCAAGGAACGCTCAACATCAACTCGATCCCGCAGTCAAACGTACTACTTGACGGCAGGCCCCTTGGGAAAACCCCCAAGGCGGGCGTCACCGCGACAGCGGGACAGCATCGCGTCACGTTCATTCACCCCGAGCACGGTCGCAAAGAGACGGCAGTCAATGTCGTGGCAGGAAAGACGGCCACTGCAGCCGTGCGTTTCCCCTAGGCTGCACTGCGAACGGTTCAGTTGAATCGACCGCTCACTAGTCTCGAGCCGACCTCTTCAACCGGAGGTCGGCTCGGTGCCTTTGTGAGGACCCACTTCGGCCTTTGTCTCGCGCTGGTTGCACTGCTCACCACGGCAGCCTTGGCGCCGGCACTCGCCGGACAATTTCTGTGGGACGACGAATCCCTTATCGTCGAAAACCGGAGCGTTCACGAACCATCGTATTTTGCCGACTGGTTTCGCGCATCGCTCTTCAGCGAGCGGGATCAGCTATTCGCCGCGCCGAGCGCCGTTCAATACTGGCGTCCCCTTCCCATGGCGACGTTTGCGCTTGATTGGTGGATTGGAGCGGGCTCGTCCACTGTCTTTCACGCGACGAATCTCGCACTCTACGCCGCGCTAATAGTGGCCGTAGGTTGGACGCTGTGGCGGTACACGGACAACAAGTTGGCAGTGCTGATAGCTTTGCTTCTGTTTGCCCTTCATCCGACACACGTTGAAAGCGCAGGGTGGATCTCGGGGCGCATGGATCTCTTGATCCTGCTCGCCATTCTGCTGTCGTTAGGAGCACTACACCAAAGGCTTCGTGGTCGGAGTGGCTTTCTTTGGCTCGAGCTAGCGTGTGCCGTGTTGGCGTACTTGAGCAAGGAAACCGCCGCCCTCCTGCCGATATTCGCCCTGGTAGAGGCGGCCGTGACCCGCAAGGTCCAGACCATGTCGCGCGCGACTATTTGCCAATTGATGCGCGATATCGCGCCACAAATGGCGTTGATGGGGATGTATCTCCTCTGGAGATGGTTCGGACTCCCTCCAGCCATTGGCCACGCTTCGACCTCCGCACCCCTTACCCGCGCTGCGATCTTTCTCGAGACGCTTGGGCGTGCCGCGAGCTTGACTGTGCTCCCGTTCCCTCAACGTGCGCAGCAAGGTCTGTTCGCACTAGACGCTGCGGGGACTATTCGGACCGACCCCCTGTACGTGGCACTTGGCGGGGGCATTCTGACGGGTCTAGCCCTATTGGCGCTCTTGCTGCGTCGCCACCAAAGAGGTCTGCTCGCTTTGGTGTGCATAGTCGCCAGCCTCGTCCCGGTATCGAATCTGTTTGCCTCAGGAGTCCTGAGTTGCTTCGTCTTCGAACGTTACCTATTGCTGCCACATCTGGGGTGCGCGTGGCTTGTTGCGCTTTTGCTCAATAGGCAAGGCGAAGATCCACAGCGGCGCAAGTTGCACTACCTGCCGGTCGCAATCGCGTTGCTCCTGGTACCGCTCTTCGGTTGGAGGGCGCAATCACGCGCCGAAGATTATGCCAATTCTGAGCGCTTCTGGCGGCACGAGCTCGCTTACAACTCGCTCAGCTCGTTGGCGCCAGCTCAACTCAGCACGCTCGCAGACACGCCGCGGGACCGGCTGAATTGGTTGTCACGCTGCGCCGATAACGCATCGCAACGGCGGCAATTCGATGATGCCGACCGCTGTCTCCTGATTGCCCTTGAGACGGTGGCGAATGCTCTACCTGACTCCCAAACGCACGAACTCAGCGAGCTAGCACACGCGTTGAGCGGGTTCCTCGACGGTTCAGACGATGGAAACCAGCCGGCACTCGCCAATATCGCGGGGCTCAGCTTTAACCTCCCATGGCACGGACCTAGAAGAGCGAGAATTCTAGCATCCCGGCCAGGAAGAATTGAGTCTGATCTGGCTCTGATTCATAGCCGGCTGGGCGAGCATGCGCCGGCACAACGCGCAGCAGAGCTTGCGCTCTCACGGTGTGCACGATGCCGATGGAGCATACCGCTGGCGAGTGTCTTCGCTACAGCGAAGCAGTTTGACCGCGCCAGAGCGATCCTTCAAGCGTTCCCAGAGGGGACGCCAGACTTGGATCGCGCCAGACGCCAGACGCAAGAGTCACGTCTCCAGTATGAACGTGCTCAAGCGTCGCAAGGCCCTTTGCGCCTACACGCATTGGCGCAGAGCTATCTCGCATTGGGGCGCTTTGGGTTGGCACTAGACGTCCTGCAACCCGAAGAGCAGGCTATTACGGAATCCCGAGATGTCGCCTTTGACTATGCCCTTATCGCAGCTAGGGCCGGACATTTCGAGGTAGCACGAAGAGCGCTAGCCAAGCACGCTCCACCGGAAGTGATCGATCGCATTCTGATCGATTGGGAGAAGGAACAGCCCCCGCTCAAATGAGCCGCCACTGGCCGTCGTGGCTGCTTTCGGGGCCCTGCGCGGACCTGCACAGCCAGATGGAGGCGTGACGTTAGCGTCGCGAGCGGGCCGAAGCCAGGCAGGAGCCGAGGCGAATGCTCTCGTACTTGAGCGCCGGCGACCGACTATTTCAACCCGCGCTGCAGCAGATAGTCTGTCAGCTCTCTAGTAGCGCACTTGAAGCCATGCGCCCTTCCCGTCGCACCGTTGCGCGGGGAGGCACGCTAATGTCTCTTTTTTTGGGGGCTTCACTGCGTCCCTCGGGCGCGGCTCACTGGCGCGAACTTGCGGCCGTATCAGGTAGGCGCCCCGATCGCGCAAGTCCCAATTCGTTCCGCGATTGCTTGTGCCCCTCATTTCGGAAGAATTCGGCGTTCTAGTAGCGCGATTCTATCGAAGTGATGGGTGCTTCGGCGACGCCGCTGGCCGGCGCTTGCTCATTCGAATGCTGATCCATTCGTTCGTGGTATTCGGCGAAAGATGTCGCACAGAAAGCTTCCGCCTGCGACGCTGTGTCAAGACAATGGAAGGGCTCGAAAGAGGGACCAACCAACAGAAACCGGTCTCTCCCGAGGAACGCTAGGCCTTGCGCGCGCAATTCGTCGTAGCGCCGCCGACGCGCGACGAGCTTACGTTCTTGCTCCTCCCCCACCGCTCTTGTCAGCGACGCAAGAGCGAGTCGTTGCACCTCGGGATCATCGTTTACTGCGATCACACGTTGGACGAACTGGGTCAGCGCCTCAAGTTCGCCCGCTTGGCTAAGCAAGTGAGCTGCCGTGATGCAGTGGTGGGGAGCGTCTTCGTCTTTTCCAACCAGCTCACAGCTCCTCGCTAGCCTTCGCGCACCTTCGAGCTTCCATTCCTCAGCCGCCGCGGGCCCGGCGAGCTTGGCCACATGCGGAGGTGCCAAGTACGCCATGAACTGCCCGGCAGAGAGCCAGAGGTTCATGTCGAACTTGAACTCGCTCATCCCACGTTCGAGGATGGCGCGTGCAGACACGTAGTCATCGAGCGTTGGCTTAGCGGACTGCACCGTTAGGATCGTATCCGCGAAGCGATAGGGCGTGAGGAACTTGGGATCGAGCTCATTGATGGTGCGTAGGTAGCTCGCAGCAGCCTCGAATCGCCGTTTCTCCGCAAGGTGTAGGCCAGAGGACACGAGCACGTGAGCGAACAGAAGATCTGCAAGGGCGGAGCGATAACCAAGGCTCATCACCACCACGTGCTCGGGTTTTGGCAGTGCGTAAACGTCATAGGCATCCTTCGCCCGAACAAAGGATCGCACGAGCTTCGGAC
>JBLNFG010000866.1:0-3681 GCA_050263495.1 Myxococcales bacterium
TAGATCCCGATCTTCTCAGAAGCCTACCAGAGCCAAAGAAACGGCGAGCCCGGCGCGCTCAGAACGCGTAGTCTCATTCCAGCGCAGCTCTGCGGTAGACGCGCTCTTCGTTGCATTTGCCAAGCCAGGCGGGACCGTGTTGACCTCGGACTTGGCAGACGGAGAAGCACTGGCCGAGTACGCGCAACGTCACCCGCACCGGGCTTGCTTCAGCTAGACCGCTTTCAGCCAGCGGATTACGTCAAAGCGAGAACATCTCTCGGAGGATGGACAACACGGTTCGGACGCGTCGGCTATAGGCGAACGGCACCGTCCACTTTGCCCAAATCTCTGTCGAATGTCCCCAGGGGCGCATGGCCTGACTTCTTTGCGATCTCCAGCACCAAACGTCCCATCGTGTCGTTGATGAAGCATGCCCGCGCCTTCGGCGTGGGCGTCGAGGCCGTGCTCGCTCGTTTCACTAGCCGCTAGATCCGCGCGTGGCGGAGCCGCAAGGCGTTGCCGACGTTCCTATGCTCTCCCAAAGAGCGCGCCGAAGAGTGCGTCGAGTGCGGCCCTCGTGGTCTTGCGGCTTGGCGGCACACCCGTCGGATTCGAGACGATCGAGAGCGAGAGTCCCTGGACGATCGCCCAGACGTGCTCGGCGGCCTGTCCTACCGGCACACGCAGCGAATCGCTTTTTCCGCAGCGTTCGATGCGGTGCCGCATCAAAGCGTACGACTGCGAGAGCATCGAGGGTTGCTCGACCGCTCGCGCCATGACGGCAAGTGTAACCGCTGGATGATCCGCGGCAAAGTCGAGTACCATTTCGCAGCTTGCACGAAGGTCGGCGATGGGATCGGCCGTCTGCGCGAGCGCCCGCTTCTTTGCCATGAACTTCTCCAGCGTCACTCCGTGCACCGCCGACAGGAGCCCATCGCGATTGCCGAAGTGATGGTAGAGGGTCGGCATCGTGACGCCTGCGTCCTCGCATACCCGTCGTGTCGTGAGCGCGGATGCTCCCTCTTCCTCGAGTACGCGGTACGCGACGTCCAGCAGCTTGTCCTTCACATCGGCCATCAATGGAAAGCTAGCATAGCATAGCTACCCTGCGACCACCGCGCGATCGTCGCTTTCGGGCCAAGCTAGCCAGGCTACCCCTCTCGCCCATCGCAGGCTCTCGCTCACCGCAGGCTCTCGCCCATCGCAGGCTCTCGCCCATCGCGTGCCGGTGCGAGTCTGGTCTCGGCAGGTGGCTTCGCAAGGTGCTGCCCCCACCACCTCTAGGAATTCGTATAGCAAGGCTATAGACATCGACTATAGCCTTGCTATAGTAATCCTGCCAGACAATTGCTGGCAGGAAGGCAGAACAGAATGGCCGAGGTAGTTTTCATCACTGGAGGCAGCGGCTTCGTCGGCGCCGCCATCATTCGGGCCATGGTTTCCGCAGGGCACCGCGTACGCGCGCTAGCGCGAAGCGAGGAGAGCGCTCGAACGGTTTCGTCGCTCGGAGCGGAGCCCGTCCGAGGCGATCTGGATGACGAGCGGTCGCTCGCAAAAGGGATGCTGGGGTCAACCATCGTCGTGCACGCGGCCGCGTCGTTAACGAGCGGGATACGCTACCGCGATCACGAGCGTACCAACGTGGAAGGCACGCGAAAGGTTCTGGAGAGCGCGCGCCGGGCCATGGTTCGGCGGTTCATCTACATCAGCGCGGCATCGATCGTCATCCGTGCGGGGCGCGCCACGCACGGCAACGAGTCGCTTCCGGTCGTCCACGATCGGTCCATGCCGTATAGCGCAACCAAGGGCCTGGCTGAACGCATCGTGCTCGGAGCGAACGATGGCTCGATGTCGACCGTCGCGCTTCGGCCTCCCTTCATTTGGAGCGAGAACGCACCGTCGATTCGCCACATTGCCCACGCTTTTCACGAAGGACGCTTCCTGTGGATCGGTGGTGGCGAGTATCCCTACAGCGTCTGCCGCGTCGACAATCTTGCGAGTGCCGTGGTTCGCAGCGTGGATCACGGGCAGGGCGGAAAGGCCTACTTCGTAACGGACGACGACGTGACGAGCATGCGCCGGTTCTTCACCGACGTGGTCGAGGCGACGGGCCAACCTGCCAAAGCACGCGTCGTTCCGTACTGGTTCGGAGCGCTACTGGCGCGGATGATGGGACTCGTCTTCGCGTTGCTCAGACCCGGCAAGCAGCCGCCTCTCACTCTCGAGACCGTTCGACTGATCGGCAAGCGCGTCGAGCTGTCCAATGCGCTCGCGAAGCGCGAGCTGGGCTATGCGCCCGTGGTCTCGCGCGCAGTCGGCGTGTCGCGTATTCGCGCAGCAGCATCGAACGAGAGCATCGGACACGGATCGGCGCATCATTCCAGAGCATTCAAAACGATGACCCACTGGCCTGTGGAGGCTAATCTGCTCGAATTGGCGCCTGCGCGCAGAGACGTTCCTCGGTGACGCCCACGTGGACGGAGTATCGCGAGGACCGCAGAGACAAAGCGGTACGGTAGTGTCAGTCCCTGACCGCCTCTGGTCGAACCAGCAAACATTCAGTAAGCTGGTTCCGCATAAGCGACTGCTGGACCTATCTGCAGCGAGCGCGGCGCAATTGACATACACATGCACATGTGCATACTTATCTTCCATGGCCAAGACAAGACGAGTCCAGATCCTCATGGATCCTAGGGAGTTCGACCTGCTTGAACGGGTTGCACGCAAGCGTGGCTCATCGGTGTCTGACCTCATGCGAGAAGCCGCTCGAGCACAGTACCTGGTTGATGTCGATCGCACACGGAGCACCCGGGCAGCCCAAAATTTCCTGAGTCTGCCTGACGTCTCTCTCCCCGACTGGAAAGCAGTCAAGAATGAGCTGGCGGATCGCCATGACAAGATTGTTCCTTGATACGAACGTCTTTCTGTACGCGATCGGTGGAGAAGGGCCGCACCGGGAACCTTGCCGCGCAGTGCTTGCAGCGGTTGGACGAGGCGAGCTAAAAGGCGTCACCAATAGCGAGGTTCTGCAAGAGATCCTTCACGTCAGAGCTCGTCGGATCAGCATGAAGGACGCGACCCAAGCCGCGCGCTCCGCCGCTGGGATTGTAGCAGAAGTATTACCCGTAACGGCGGACGACATGCTTGACGCCTGCAGTCTTCTTGATTCCCATCCGAACCTCAACGTCCGAGACGCCCTTCACGTCGCAGTGATGCAGAACTCGCGAATCGGTTTGCTCGTGTCAGTTGACCGTGATTTCGATTCCCTCAAGACGCTGAGACGATTGGACCCCACGGACGCTCTGGATCTTTTGCCAAAGGGCGCGTGAGCCGCTACGGCAGTCGAATTCGCAGAACCAGGAGCGGCGTCCCAAAGTTGCTCAATCTGGCGCCATGCCTTCCGATGGGACTTCTCGTCAACAACCGGTTTGATGATGAAAGACTTCATATTCTCCTCGCGTTGATCTGTTCGTACTTGGCGCGGGTTCCGATGAATCGAATGTAGACAGGTAGAACGACTCCTAGTCGCTCAGGTGGCCGAGCCAGAGTACTGGAATTGGATTCCCCTTTGCGGGTAGCCTATTTGGAGTACCTTCTTTGTTAGACATCTCGTATTGCGCGTGTGGGGAGGGGAAACATGAATCATCGACGATCGACCATCTGGTACTTGTTCGCGTCGCTGGGATTCGTAATTGGTCC
>JBLNFG010000867.1:0-4941 GCA_050263495.1 Myxococcales bacterium
CGCCGCGACGACCTGTGCAGTACCGAATGCGCCGGTTGCCTTTCTGAGTCTGGCCCAGGTCAAAATCACACCTCGCGCCCGACTCACGCAAGGGTGACGCAGTGCGACTGCCCGAGCACCAATGGACAGTGTCTCACCCTCATCAATGACGTCCGTGCCCTTGGCCATAACCCAGACATCCCCGCCGACCTGGCGGATGAGTGCCGAAGCTGAATCCAGGAATCCAGCGTAAATGCCCGCCTGCACCAGAACCAGCGTCGATGCAAAGGCAACCCCAGCGACGGCGGCGAGCAGTTTCCCACGATCGTGTAGCAACGAAAGGACGGCGATTCGAAGCATGATGTTCCGGCTTCTGCTGGTTTTGGGCCATGTCTACCAGGCGTAGGTCTTGAAGAAGGACCAGCCCAGTTCAGCGGCAGACTCATAATCGGGGAAGCTGAAGGTCGCGTTGGCACCGCCCGCCCAACCGTGATCCATGCCCTCAAAAAGGCAAAGCACGACCTGTCCGTCAACGGGACATCCCACTGAGAACTCACAGTGCCCCCTTCTTACTGGGTGATTCTCGGTTATCTGGCTACAGCCATTCAGAGCCACCCAGCGGTCGCGGGCTTCCTTGCCGCAGCTAGCCGGAATTAGCCCATCTGCGTCGCCGTGGAATAAGATGACCGGCTTGCGTCGCGAAGTACAGTTCGAGAGTTCGTGTGATCCTCCCGAGTGGGGACCAACCGCCGCAATCTCCGAACGGAGGCAGCCCGTTTCATTCGAGAAGTATCCGCCCATGGAGAAGCCGCTCATGAAGACGTGTTTGCGATCGATGCAACGGTCGCTCTCGATGAATTCGAGCATTGCGTCGAGGAATGCCTGATCATTACCTGTTGCTGTTGGAAGCAATACGAGATTGCTAGGGCAAGCTCCTTCACCCACGTTCCAAGGGCCGAGAGATGCGGGCTGTCCGTCGGGATAGAAGACGACGAAGTGTTCGCGGTCCGCGATGAGGTGATAATTGGTAATGGTGTACATCTGCTCGCCCGACATCAGCCAGCCGTGAGGGACGAAGACAACGGGGGTGGACTGGTTTGGTTCAAGATCTGGCGGCACGTATTGAACAAAGGTGCGACTAACACCGCCCACGCTGATGGTTTGATTGCTCTTGCCCCGCAGCGCACCCGGCTTTTTGCCTGCACAGGTTGAAGCGTTGCCTGAGCTTGCGGTCGTCGCGTTCCGAGCACCAGAGATGCCGCCAGCTCCAGCGCTGGACACGCCGCTTCGAGTCGAGAAACCAGCGATGCCGGCAGCACTGTTGGAAGCCACCCGACCCGCGCTGGTGACGCTTGGGGCACCGCCGGCTTCGCTTCCATGCAGGCCACCTCCGACGGAGACTGGGGACTCGTGCTCCGCCGGGTCTTGAGATCTTCCGCCAGAGCCTTGCGTGCTGACGTTACCTGAGCTGACGGTGTCTGCGTCGACTGGTGCTGCGGGTGGAGCATAGTCGGGGGGACTTGGATCGCAGGCGCTAAGTGCCACGAATAGAGCACAGGCGCCCGACTTCAGCGCTTGGCGCGTATAGCGAGGAGAGAACATGATCTTATCGGTCCTGTCCAGGAGTCTCGGCGCCGAGTACGACGGTTCATCACTCTGCTACTGATGGAGATTCGTCGTGCGCAAACCGTGTTGCCGCGTCGATCGACCAGTGAAGAGCTCTCGACCTATCGGGAGCTCGGCTCGGGGCCTTCCTAAACCGATGAGTGCTCCAGGGACGGACCATTTATGGTCCCAAATATCTCTCGGCTGCATATCTGGGACTGGCATCAGATGGCAATTTCAGCGCGGCCGGTTGCTTGTTCGCTTCTCGGACGCGACTCGTGGTGCCCTGTTTTGCTAATTGCCTCATAAATCGTCAGCGAGGGGGACACTGTATTGAGTGTTGTGCGAAGTACGCGTGAGTGACTGAGCCGCGCGCTCTGGGAGCGTATGCGCTTCGCTTCAAAGACGACCAGCTAGCGTCTGCTTGTGGTGGAGAACCGTCGTGGTTCATGCGGCGACGTCGCACTCGGAGCGTTGACCCGAATGCGACGCAAGGGGACGAAGGGATTCAACGGTCAAGCGGGACTGCGAAGTTGAAGGAGACAAGATGAACCGATCAGCATTTCGAAAGGCTTACCGGCGGTTGAGCCAACTGGACGTTCTTGGACGCGGATCCTGGCTGTGCTTGACCTTGTTGGGCTGCAGCGCCGAAGAGGATACATATCTCCTCCCGCTTGGTCCCGACGGCACTGGCGGCAGCGCAAGTCTGAGCCGTGAAACCCGCGATGGTAGCGGAAGCCAGTCAAGCTCCGGCAGCCGCGAAAACGTCGGCGGAAGCTCGCGTTCGTCTGGCCGCGTCATCTCGATCATAACCAGTTCACCTAACACGATGGATACAAGCAGCACCGAGACTAAGTCCTCGTGTGGCAGTATGAAGGTGGATGCCGAAGTAAAGACCGTGGAAACGGTGATCGAGAGCCCGGGCAACGTGCTGTTCGTCTTCGATCAATCGAGCAGCATGTCCGAGGGGTGGCAGGGGACACCGAAGTGGCAGGCCGCCAATGATGCAGTCGTTGCAGCGTTCACGCCGCTACAGACAAAACTCAATGCTGGGGCAATATTGTATCCAACGGGGGCGTCTACTGATGCCACGGCGGCGGGCGGCTGCGATCCTTTAACTGATCTGTTGGGCTGCATCGTGGGCGCAGTCGGCACCGGTGTCTGTCCTGAAGTAGCCCCCATCAGCTCGGCGCCGCAGTTGTCGATCCAGTCGGGGCAGTCGTTTCTGAGTAAGTGGAAGTCCTATTGGACTCGAGGCGCTGCAGCGCTAGGCGTGGGAACCCCGACGGAGAAGGGCCTTCTGCAAGCGGAAGCGGCATTGGCAGCGCCTCCAGAGGGCGCCACGGCAGTGGTACTAGTGACCGACGGGGAACCGACCTGCGGCGCGAATGAATCAGCGATCGCGGCTCGTTTGCTTAAGAAGAGCATTAAGACCTACGTAGTCGGTTTGCCCGGGGGCGTCGGCGTGAGTTTGTTGGATAAGGTTGCGATTGCGGGGGGTACTGCTGCCCAGGGATGCAAATCGAACTGCTACATGACTCCCGCCAATGGCGGCGAATTCCAGAAGGCGCTCGCTAGTATCGTGACTACGATCGTGACCACCACGACGGAGACCGCGATCGTAGACTGTGAGTTCCAACTGAGTCCTCCCGACGACGCTCGCGCCAACGCAGACGACGTCCATCTCATCGTAACTGAGGCAAGCAGCGGACAGCAGTTCGAGGTGCCGCGAGTGCCCGGAGCCTGGACACTGTCGGCGGACGCAAGCACTGCCACACTCGAAGGACCAGTTTGTGACGCAGCGAAGACAGGCGTGTTTTCCAGCGTCAACTTCCAATATGGCTGTGTCTCCGTTCCAGAGTGGACCTCACCGCTTCTGTAGCCCTAGCGACGTTTCGGCGCAGGCGCTGCGGCGCCAATAGATGTCGCGAGGGAGTGGACCTCACCGCTTCTGTAGCCCTAGCGACGTGAGCGCGAGGCTAACCGCTTCGAGCAAAACGATCCGGAGATCCCTTACAGTAATGCTTGCGAAGGCGTGCTGTCCGTGTCGGGCAAGCGGGCCGTCTGCGCCTCGCGAATTTGGCAGGGGTTCAGGCTCGGGAGCGCATCGACTCTCGACTTGAGAGCACGCGTCGTCTCAACCGTCACTGCCGTCGCGATGCAATTCCAAGGCGGTAACCTGACTTGACTTGAATCACATGGAATTGGCTCCGAGGCTCCGTGGAGGAGCTTGAGCTTGGTGGTACGACGCTTCTACTGGCACAAGCTCGTGCATTGGTTGCTGCTGCTGAGGCATGTCGAAATGGCGACTGCGGCGTCCGATGCCGGACCAGCACTGGGATCGGCTATTGTCGGAATGCGACCGGAGGGTGCGCTCAGCATGACGTCCCGACAAGGTCCGTCAGCCTGCCCCGTCGCACACCTCAGCGCGTCGGATCGGCCGCAATAGCAGTCGATCCCCGTACACCCGGATTCCTTCACGCAAGCCGAAATTTCCAAGCAACCGGGAGTCGCGACGCAGGCTCTGGCCTGGGCCGTGCACTGGGCGCATACGCACTGGAGACAACGATCCTCACCCGCGCAGCGAACACAGTTCTCTGCATACTCCAGGTCGCTTGCCTCGGAAACCTCGGACTCGGAACGGCAATTACGCGTGGCGCTCGACCCACCGCCGTACCCACTGACTGGTCCACCCAAACCGGTCTCTCGGAGACCTGTGTGAGTGACCCCGCCGGTCGCGACTTGGATGCCGTTGGCGCTGGTGCCTCCGCTGGCGGTGCCGCCCTTCGGGCTGGCCGCCGTCGTGACCAACACGCTAACCTTACCCCCTTCTGCGATTCTGTTCGTGTCGTCATCATCTGTCGTTGCACTGCTCGTGGGTGAGCCAGCGTCGAGTCCGCACGAGATGATAGCAAAGCAGGCCAGCGCTACCAGCTTTGCCTCGACTAGTGCGACGCGCATGCACTCGAAGGATTGAGCAGCACAACCGGGGAAGAATCGAGGACCCATCATAGTGGCACCGTTCGGTTAGGTAGAGCTCTTCACGCGGCGCGAAGGCCGCTGTTGGGCAACCCGCAAATCCTTACGGCGTTCAACAAGGACGCTTCTACGCCGTTCACAATGAGTGAAGGAACCCGACCGCATTTATGGAGTCTCGATGTCGAATACGAAGGTACCTGCACCGGGCGGTCGTGGTGAATGATTCATAAATGCGGGCACCGTGAGGCACTCATCTAGGTCAACAACGCGACTCTATCGCGGAGACACTTTGGGAGTATGGGCGCTCCTAGGAACGAGAGTCATCGATGCTTCAACTGACGACACCCAGCACTTTGAAAGGCCGAAACGGTGTGCTTG
>JBLNFG010000868.1:0-9383 GCA_050263495.1 Myxococcales bacterium
TCTACGCCAGGTGCCATCAAAAGGCACACAGTGCAACTTCAGAGCCTCCTTTCTTCCCGCTGGACGAGGGGAAACGGCGCCGGTTAGCTGTCGTACAGACTTCGCACTCCGGTGCTGCCCACACCCGGCGTGCGTTCGGCGCTCAATCGACCATGTGCGGCATCGGAGGAGAGCATTTCTGCGGGCCAGAATCGAGCCTCATGCAGCAAACGCTTGCATTCGAGCGCCTGTAGCGGCCGACTGAGCAAGAAGCCCTGCACCAAGTCACAGCCATGCGCCTTTAGGAACTCGAGTTGCGCCTTCGACTGGACACCTTCTGCCACCACTGTGAGTCCGAGTCCGTGCCCCATCGTGATGGTCGCAATCGCTATCGCTTGGTCTTTGGCACTCTCGGGTAGGTTCTCGACAAAGGTACGATCGATCTTCAGGATACTCACTGGCAAATCTCTCAGGTAACTCAGAGAAGAGTAGCCCGTGCCGAAGTCGTCGATGGCGACATGGACTCCCATCTCCGAGAGTCTGCTGAGTACCTGGGTGGTGAGCTCTCGATGCTCGATCAAGCTGCTCTCGACCAGCTCTAGGCTGAGCGCCTGGGGCGTAAGCCTCGCATCGCATAACGCGTCACTCACGAACTCGACGAACCGGGGTTCCTCCAGGTGCCGGGTCGACACATTGACGTTGACGCGCAGTAAGGGGTGCCCTTCGCGTTGCCAGTTTTTGGCTTCGCGACACGCCGTCCGAATCACCCATTCCCCAATCGGCACCGCCAAGCCTACGTCTTCTGCTACAGCGAGGAACCGCGATGGCATAAGGCACCCCTGTTCGGGATGGTTCCATCGGATGAGCGCCTCCGCACCGGTTGGGTAACCCGTCGTCAGCGACACAATCGGCTGATAAACAAGTGTGAATTCCTCGTTTCGCAGAGCGCGGCGAAGGGTCGTGTCAAGACGCAGCCGTTCTACGGCTTGAGCGTGCATGTCATGACGAAAGATTTCACATTGGGAGCGGCCATGGAGCTTCGCACGGTGCATGGCCGTATCCGCGTCTCGCAGTAGCTCCGCCGCCGAGAATTGCTGATTTTTACCGAGCGCCACACCGATGCTCGAAGACACGAACACGGCGTCACCAGTACACGCAAAAGGCGCTCGCAACACCTCTTGAACCGCGGCAATGCGCAGTTGTACGGTCTCTTCGTCTTCGAGACTTGGAATGAAAAACGCGAACTCGTCCCCACCCATACGTGCGATCGTGGTGTCGTCATCCAACGTGGCGCGTAGTCGCTTCGACACGTCGAACAGCAGCTGGTCGCCAGCTTGGTGCCCCAAGCTGTCGTTGATTTTTCTGAAGTCGTCTAGATCTACCAACGCAACGGCAATGGTGCGACTGTCCGTCTCTTGAACCCACGACTGCAGTCGTGCCAGAAACAATCTGCGGTTGGGGAGTCCGGTCAGTCCATCATGATCGGCGTGCTGCCTCAGCTGTTGCTCGACTTCGGCCCGTTCAAGACTCGTCCCAATCTGACTTGCCCAGTCGCCCACGTTTCCCACATGGTCCAACAGCTCCAGCTCGATCGGTGCGACGACTGCCAGCACTCCGCGGCTATGAGGTCGACTCACCAATGGCACCACGGTAAGTACCCCACCACCCGGCAGCTCACGAGCAAGATCACACATTTTGGCGGGAGGAAAGTTGCACGCCGAGAGTTGTGCGTCGCCCAACAGTGTTGAGTCCGCGTCTGCTCCATATTCGCCAACAATGTGCAGATAGCGACCGCCCTCGGGACTCGATTGCCGCCAAAGGCCGAGGCATGCGTAGTGGGCGTTGGTCCAACGCAACCAGGATAGATCGACCGCTGCTCCCGACCTCAGGGCAGCGAGAGCCTGATTGACTTTACCATTGGTCTCGGCAACGAACTCGTAGTAGCGGTTCCGTTCTTCCTCGGCGCTGCGCCAGTTCCTAAGCAGCGCGACGCGCAATTCCCGAAGCGCGCGTTGCATCGCGGGGCAACTCCCTGCATCCGCGTACCAAGAGCGGACGCCCTGTTCGAGAACGCGCGCGATTCGTTCGACACTGTCTGCGCTTCGGTTTACCCGAAAAAAGTCTGACCAGAGCGGCTTGAGATTTGGCAGGCGGCCCACCGTGCCCCGTTCGACGGCAGCCAGAAGATCGGCAATGGCACGGGTTGCAGGCCAAGCTTGGATGGGAACGGGTTCTATCTGCTCGCCTCCGGCAACCCAGAGCAGCGCCGAAACCAAAGCATCTTCGAAGCAAGCGTGCTGACCTCCCGGACCCAGAGGAGGCAGGCTCTCGCTCAGCTGACATCCACAAGACTTACGCTGGATGAATGCAGTAGGAGATCGAACAACTTCCGGCAGCGCACCGCCTGTTTCGAGATGCGAAACCAAGGTGTCGAATGCAAGCGCTGCGATGGCGCCGAAGCTTTGTTTGACCGTGGTTAGTGGCGGATCCACGTACTGCGCCTGGTCGATATCGTCGAATCCCACCAACGCAATGCGATCTGGTACGTCGATCTCTGCTCGCCGCAACTCCGAAAGCACTCCAAGTGCCAACTTGTCGGTTCCTGCTGCCACGGCAGTACACGGCAGACCTCGACCGATGAGCTCTTTACCGATTTGACAGCCGTCCATCTCTAGGTTTGCGTTACTCGAGAAATGCAGAGAGGGATCGACGTCCAGGCCAGCCTCGCGGTGCGCCGCGAGGTAACCAGCGTGACGTTCTCGGAGCTCGAATTGTGCGATCTGTCCGGCAAACGCAATCCGACGATGTCCATGCTGGATTAGGTGCGACACCGCCGTCTTCATTCCAAGACAGTTGTCCGGCAGAATCGAGCAGCTATGCCCAGAATCCGGTCTCGCGTTGACGTACACCAGCGGCACGCCACGCTGTAGCAACCTCGCCGTGAATAGATCGGACGAGAACTCGTTTACTGCGATCCACCCAGCAACCGCGTCGATGCTCAGATAGTCGGCATCCAAGCCCTCTGGCCAGCACAGATCCATGCCTGTGGTCTGGATGGCAACCACGGCCACCCCTCGAGAACACGCCGCCTTCTGAATACCTTCAAGGATTGCTCCGTAATAGAAGCCACCGGTGTACGGGGTAAGCACGCCAATGGCGAAACGAGCCTTTGCCAAGATGACTCGAGTTTGGCACATCGGTCAGCCCATGACCGCTCCAAATGCCCGATCCATCGGGCCATGCCGGCGAGCGCGCCTATGCATTCGTAGTTGGGCCAGGCAACGTTTCTGCCAGCGACCCGACCGCGCTGCGCGTCGGGTCAGCCTTGTCTACAGCCAACCACACCGGCATTCGGACGTTCCAGTGATGGGATTTAGCGCAGCTCGTACACCCAGATCGAGTTTCCGATCACAACCACGGGCTTGAGCTCATTGAGCCAATCACGGTGATTCGGTTTCTCGCGCGCAGTCAATTGACCATACGCGAGGGGATACGAGCTAATGGCGTATAGCCCGGGGACTGATGCCGTGTCCCATTCGAACTGCGTTACAGGCTGGTACCGAATCCCATACCGGGAGGGCTCGTCAGTACCTTGGTAGTACAGCTTTACCACTGGGTTGCCGCGCCTTTGCAGGTAGCGCGCTAAGCGTGGCAGGTTCTGTCCCGCATCGAGACTTGCGTCGTTGGCAACGAAGATTCCACGCTTCGAGCCACCGACGAGTTGGTTGAAGTAGCCCATTTCATCGGGGAAAGATCGGACGGTAGTCCACGCATGCCAGACTGCCATTGACCACAACCCGAAGTTGACCATCGTTCGTCGTGGAAGTACCGAAGCGTCAAACAACGCCCCGGAAGCAGCACAGACCATGGGAACCATCGGGACCAGATACCTCGCTCCGATATCCAGCGACTTCCAGCTCGTCAGCCATAGGAAGCTGAATGCCGTACCTGCGAGCAAGAGCGCCGGCCAGTACTTCCGGCGCGTTGAGACGTGATTGCGCCGTGCAAGACCAAAACAAACAGCTGCAACCAACCCGGCTGTGATAAGCAAGGATGGCAAGGTGGATTTCACGAGCCACTGAACCAGGTAGTAGTACCACCACCCCGGCCTAAACTCGCCGAATAGGTAGAATCGATAACCAGGCGGGGCGGAAGAGTAAATCAGCGCAGCGCCGCGCGAGTAAAAGAATGGATCGAGAGGGCAGCCATAAGCGCCCCACAGCAACAGCGAGGTTCCTACGGTCCATGCTAGTGCCTCGATACTTCGCTGACGTAGGGAGATCTGCCTCTCACCGAACCAGTCTGGCGCGAGCAGGACTGCTGCCAAGACGACGGGGACGATGAATACGCCAGAGTACTTGCTGCAGAGCGTGGCAGCACTGAAGAACGCGGTTGCCGCGAGATGCCCACGGTGGCGCGATCGGAGAAACCAACACAGATGACTCAAGGCTGCAATGGCAACGCTTGCTAGAAGCCCGTCGAGGTACACAAACCGGTTCCAAGCCAGCAACGCAGGAGAAAACACGTAGAGAACGAGGGAAAAAATAGCGGCAGGTTTGCCCCAGAACGACCGACTTAGGAGATAGCAGTACACGCCTCCGACAACGCAAAGCGCCATGAAGGGCAGGCGCGCAGCTAACAAGATTTGTCCGAAGCGATGGACGTTGGCGTTGAAGAACGCGTACCCGAACGAGAAACCATCGCGGGCAAAGTCGGCATGCTGGTACTGGACGCGATCGTAAACCGGATCGAGCCCCTTCAGTGCGAGCCCGGCTAGGTAATGCCCGAGCGGAGGGTGGTCGAGCACCAGTCGACGCACGCCAGAATCGACCGTGGCCGCTCCCGCGGAAATGTGAAACAGCTCATCGTACGCAAGTCCCATTTGGACGGCGCCGTAAAAGAGCTGTCCGAACATGATGGTGAGCAATACGCAGGCGATTGGTAGCTCAAGGCGTACCACCCTGCAGGGTCCGGTCCTCAAATTCATGGTTGGCGCCACTGCCAATCGAGTCCTCGATGGGCCTCCAAGTGGTCTGGGGCGCGAGTCACACTCGGAAAAATCCTACCAGTTGTCAGCAGGTATGCTTGCACCGACATCAGTAACGCGCTCATTCGGGGGGCTTGTCAACGAGCCGCGGGGCTCCAGGTTCCGTCCATGAACATTTCGACGTACGCCATTCGGACGCAGATTAAGTTCGGCGCGACCTTCCTCGCTCTGGGTCTGAGCCTTGGTTGCAATAACAATCCGGTAGAAAATAAGCCGATAGCAACCGTGGGTCAAGCGGCCAAGGTTGCCGCCGCCAGCAGCGAGGCCGTGCGATACGTCTTCTCGGAGCAAGGGTCGAGCATTGGCTTCGTTGGTGCCAAGGTGACTGGCAAGCACGACGGATCGTTCGGAAAATTCTCGGGTACGATCGAATTGGTTGGAGATGACGTGACACGTAGCGCCGTGCACGTCGAGGTTCAGGCCGCGTCGCTCTCCGCCGACCAAGAGAAGCTTACCGGGCATCTCAAGAGCGCAGATTTCTTCGACGTGGAGCACTACCCAACGATTACCTTCCATTCGACATCGGTGCAGCCCGCTGACGTATCAGCTGCGCGCTATTCCGTTACCGGCAATCTTGGTCTTCACGGCGTAACGAAGTCGATTACCTTCCCTGCCACGATTCGCGTTCAGGGATCAGACATCACGGTGGAAAGCGAGTTTGGGATCAATCGGAAGGACTTTGGCGTCGTGTATCCGGGAAAGCCCGACGATCTCATTAAGGACGAGGTGCTGGTCCGCCTCAAGCTCGCCGCGAAGCGGGTGTAGAGCCACGACGTCCTTGGGCATGCGCCCAAATCTCAATTCCGTCCGCGAACAGCTAGAGCGCCAATCAGTTTGAAACCCCTACTGCAAGCGCCGATCCTCTCGCTGCGCGAGGCAGCCTCGTCGCTGCGCTCCTCAGATTACTTCAGTAGTCTTGCGGTGCTCACTCCTCGGGCGCCCCGCTCGCTTCGGTTTCAGCGCTTTCGCTGCGGGAATCAAACTGATTGGCGCTCTAGCATCGCAAATCTTGTGCGGCCGGGTGCGAGGGTCAGCGGTTTTCGCATCGTTCTTCTCGCGAACGTAAGCGTGAACGGCTGGTGAATACCTCTTCACGACGGGCGCTCGCGACGCTCACGGCTTGCAGTCTCGCCGAATTGGGCAAAGATCTCGCCGTAATGAACCGATGTATGTTGCGAGTAGCGCCCCTGCTTGAAGCCGTGGGATTGATACTGTGTGTAGCGGCCTGTCAGAAACAGCAACTGGACACGCGCAAGTCGTCCGCGATTGACGCAGCTGGCGCATCCACGACCCAGGTTTCGACGCCAGCGGCCCAGACTAGTCCTGCGGCTTCGGCGCCAGTTGCCAGTACGGCCGCATCGGTGTTCAGTCCCGCCTGCCCTCGGTTTGACAAAGGGCGAGAGGTTGGGCGTGTTCGAAACTCGGATCTCAAGGAAGCTTCGGGGCTCGCGGTGAGTCGCCAGAACCCCGGAGTCATTTGGTCTCACAACGATACGAGTGCGCGGCCCCGACTTTTTGCCATGTTGATGGACGGCACAGATCTCGGAACCTACGCGTTGGAAGACGTCGATCCGGTCGATTGGGAAGACATTGCAATCTCGCGCGCAGCGGACGACAAGGGGTGGGATCTGTACATCGGAGACTTCGGTAACAACTCGGGGTCGCGTTCGGAGCTGACCTTGTACCGCGTCAAGGAGCCGAAGGTGGAACGGGATCAGAAGGCCAAGCACCGCCACCTGCGTCACGTCGAGAGTTTCAAATTCGCTTATCCTAACCAACAGAGTCACGACGCAGAGACGCTTCTAGTCGATCCGCTCAGCCACGATGTCTACGTCGTCACCAAGGGACGCAACGAGAAGGTGACACTCTACCGGGCCAAGGCGCCGCTTTTGGCAGACAAAACCAACCAGCTAGAGGAGTTGATTACCCCGACCGGCCTTGATGCCTCACCCCACCACCACGATGACTTGGTAACAGGCGGCGACGTAAGCGACGACGGTGCAATGGTGGTAGTGCGAACGTACAAGCAGGCGTTTCTTTGGTTGCGCAATGGACGTGAGGGTTTAGGCGCAACTCTCGCTCGCCCAGCGTGTCCGCTAAAACTGCGGCGTGAGTCCCAAGGGGAGGCGATTGCGTTCGTAGCGGATGGAAAGGGCTACATGACGCTCAGCGAAGGCGAGCGTTCACGGATCCTCTTCTTCGAACGCAAGAACGAGGAATAGCGTTGGCTCAAGACACGCCTGAGCAATGACGTTCGGCACAAACGCGTCTGGCGAGCAGCATCGGGTGCCACTCGCCAGTTTCACGTCCTAAACGGCCTTTTACTTGCGCATCGCTTCTTCGATCGCGACCGCGACCGCGACGGACGCGCCAACCATTGGGTTGTTCCCCATGCCGATCAACCCCATCATTTCGACGTGGGCTGGGACGGAGGACGAGCCTGCAAACTGCGCGTCTGAGTGCATCCGACCCATGGTGTCCGTCATGCCGTATGAGGCAGGACCTGCCGCCATGTTGTCCGGGTGCAGCGTACGGCCAGTGCCACCGCCGGAAGCGACTGAGAAGTAGCGCTTGCCTTGTTCAATGCATTCTTTCTTGTATGTGCCGGCAACCGGATGTTGGAAGCGCGTTGGGTTGGTTGAATTGCCCGTGATCGAGACGTCGACGCCCTCGGCGTGTAGGATGGCGACGCCCTCGCGGACGTCGTCGGCGCCGTAGCATCGGACCTTGGCGCGCTCGCCTTGGGAGTACGCCTTCTCGCGAACGACCGTCAGCTTGCCCGACGCATAATCGAACTTGGTCTGCACATGCGTGAAGCCATTGATGCGGCTAATAATCTGAGCGGCGTCTTTGCCGAGGCCGTTCAAGATGACCCGCAGTGGGTTCTTGCGCGCGCGGTTTGCACTCTTGGCCAGACCAATCGCGCCTTCAGCAGCCGCGAACGACTCGTGTCCAGCTAAGAACGCGAAGCACTTGGTTTCCTCGACCAAGAGCATGCTTGCTAGGTTTCCATGGCCCAGGCCCACCTTACGATCATCGGCGACTGACCCGGGAATGCAGAAGGCCTGTAGCCCTTCGCCAAGAGACTTCGCCACCTCGGCTGCTCGGGTTTGCCCCTTCTTGATCGCGATCGCCGCGCCGAGCGCGTAGGCCCAACAGGCATTCTCGAAGCAGATGGGTTGCACGCTCTTGACGATTGCGAGCACGTCCACGCCTTTGGACATGCAGAGCTCATGCGCAGCCTCAATCGTCGGGATTCCGTACTGCTTGAGAACCGGAGTGATCTGCGGCATGCGCCGCTCGTAACTTTCGAATAGAGGCATGCGACTACTCCTTCCTCGGGTTGATGGTGCGCTTTGCTTCCGCGAAGCGGCCATAGGTGCCGGTGCACTTCTTGAGCGCCTCGCCGGGATCCTTGCCATCGGCAATCATTTCCAGCATCGGTCCCAGCTTGAGGAACTCGTAGCCGATGATTTCGTCGTCCTCGTCGAGCGCCAAGCGTGTGACGTAGCCTTCTGCCATCTCGAGGTAGCGTGGACCTTTGACGGTCGTGCCGTACATTGTCCCGGTGACGCTACGCAGACCTTTGCCGAGATCTTCCATCGCTGCCCCGATCGGCAATCCACCTTCAGAGAAGGCAGTCTGGGTGCGGCCGTAGACGATCTGTAGGAACAGCTCACGCATTGCGACGTTGATCGCATCGCACACCAAATCGACGTTGAGCGCCTCGAGGATGGTCTTACCTGGCAGAATCTCCGCAGCCATGGCCGCGGAATGCGTCATACCGGTGCAGCCGACCGTTTCCACCAAAGCTTCTTGAATAATGCCGTCTTTGACGTTGAGCGTCAGCTTGCATGCGCCTTGCTGTGGCGCACACCAGCCCACGCCGTGAGTGAGTCCCGAGATGTCTTTCACCTCACGCGCTTGCACCCACCGGCCCTCTTCAGGGATGGGCGCCGGACCGTTATTCGGTCCGCGTCGGAGGCACACCATCTGCGCTACTTCATGGGATAGTTCCATGGTGTTTCCTTGACGCTCGGCAATGCCACGACACCGTGCCGCGGTAACCGAGCAGTCGGACCCATACGCTAATCGGAAACACGTTACCAGTGCAAACCGAGCGATTACTCCCACGAAATCAGGAAGAAATTGCGCAAACTCTGCGTTGCCAACGTACGGGCTTTGAGCTCCGTTGACCGTGCCGTGAAGCGCGTGCGGCGCGTCGCAGCCGGGAGATAACCGATTGGAGTCCGCCATCATGACCGATTGGAGTCCGCCATCATGACCGATTGGAGTCCGCCATCATGACCGATTGGAGTCCGCCATCATGCGTGTAGCCCATGTGTGATCAGTTAGC
>JBLNFG010000869.1:0-2558 GCA_050263495.1 Myxococcales bacterium
ACAGGGCAGCCGCCTTGGCGTCAACAATCGTTCAGAACCGCCGCCGGTCACCCCCACGGGGATTGCTCGATAGTCCGTGCAGGGCGCGACTGCGCACCCTTTCTCGCCCCAGGCGCATCCGCGGTACGTTCACCCCATCATCACAGCGAGCACAGCCGGCTCCGGAATGTTCTCCAACGGCAACACTGCCGTGGCGCGCTGCTCCTGAGTCTCACGTTACTGCATCGGTCCCCCGCGCGATCCGATCCCCGTGCCCCGCGACGAAGAGGCTTCTTGCCTTCGTGCTCCGCGTTGTGACGGATCATGGTCGGGGCGAGCCCGACGGTCGTGGTTGATTCGTGCTCGCCCGCTGCGGTCGAAGGTGCTTCGCCCTCCGGGTTGACCACCGCCGAACCCGAGCGGAACAGGGTGTCGTGCATTTCTGATCCTGCCCCCACTCGCGCGCTCAGGATCGATCGCATTTCCCCAGTGGTTTTGGAAACATTGCGATCTCCCACCCCAAACGCATTGTCAGAAGCTCCTTGTAACCGCAGGCAAGTGTTTGCCATCCAGGACTACCGTTGTTGCGAACATGTCCGCCAAGCCGAGCAAGATGGCCCATTGCTGCTTCGATTGTGCGCGGCCGTGGGTAGCCCTGATTGGATGGTGAACGGGCCAAGAGCGTCAGTTCGACACGGGAAAACACGTTCGTGGCAGGGGCGCGGGGGTTTTGTTGGGCGATCGCTTGAAGTAGCAGCAGGCGATACGCGATGGGAACGAAGAGTGACACTCGTAGCACTGAGTGCCGCTGCGGCCGCGCGGTCTTCCCAAACTAACCCGTACTCGCGCCTGCAACAACTCCATGGGGCGACGAGACTAGCACGCGACGCGAAACTGATGCAGGCGCTGCGCGCGGGTGGAGAAGACGGGGGCGTCTCGATCATTGCTCATCGCTCATTCCCCCGAGAGCTGCACTACTAGCCGTCCGTTGACGTAGATGTCCACGCGCCGCCAATTTGGATTCTGCACGTTGTCCTTATCCTTGGCGAGGGTGGCACCGAGTTCGCCGAGGCCGTAGCGCTCGGGTTCCTTGTCCGGGTTGTAGTGATAATTGTCCCCCAGCGCATCACGCAAGGCCTGATACGCGTTGAACGCGCGACAATGAGAGAGCGCCTTGTTCCACTCAGGCTCGTCGACGCGATCGGCGTGCCCCACGAAACACAGCTTGGGTTGTCCTGAGCGAAAGAGAGCAAGCTCCTTTGCGGCCAAGATACGAATCTTTTGCCGTGCCTCTTCCGTCAAAGTCTCCCAACTGAAAGGGAAATGCACAGCCTGCTCGATCTTTACGGAAGCTTCGTACTTGGTCTCGTCCGGCACCGTATACTTCGCCGGCTTGGTTTGGCCGGCAGGGAAGACGTAACCGACGGCACCACTCAGCTCAACGTTAAGGCCGAAGTTTGTTGTCCATCCTGAGAGGTCTGCCGTCATTTCCGGAAACCGTCCTGATCCGCGCAGGAATAGACCCGTAACGCCGCCCGCCAAAGGTCCCGCCCCGACCGTGAAATCGAGCAAGTGCATGATCCCGGAGAAGTCATCTGCACGCCAATGAAAAGGGGTGACCACGATCTGGTGGTCTTCCGACTCGTCGAGTGAGCCGACCGAAAACCCAAGCCCCACACCCAGCTGCGCCAACCAAATCGGGTACGACTGCTTCCATATGATTGGTCCCGTTACCCTCTGCTCTGCTAGCTCAGCGACTGTCAAGGTGCCACTAAAGATGCCTCCGCCCAGTCCAGCGGACTTCCGGCGATATGCCTCCCTGAGTTGCCCCGTGATGAGATCGAACGCGTCCGTGCTAGCCGCTGACGCACCCAAGATGATACGGAACATGTAGAAGTGCTTCGTGCTGTCGACCTCTATTCCAAGGTAATTGTGCAGATTTGGTATCGGATCGTCTGAAGGACGGTGGCGCCGAACCTTCGTAATTGGGGCCATATCGATTAGCCAGGCCAGCAGGGATTGGGCGCGCCCACCGTCATCGGTGTGCTGTTCGCGACTGAGAATGCTCATTGCCAAGCGTCGCGCCGCGGGCAAGTCCTGGTTGTGAATGCCCTCAAACAGACTTCCCACGTACTGATCGATCGCCACCACGATTTGGGCCCGGATGTGCTGCTCGGCGCTCGAAGCCGCAGAGCTCTCGTGGTGGTACCTCACAATCCAGGCGCGGATCGCTGGTCCCCGCACGCCGTCAACAATGCGCTTGCGTTGGACTGATAGCAAAGGACGTCGCTGAGAGTGCAGAATCAGCGATCGTTGGGATTCCGGGAAGGCGAGTACGGCCTGATCACTCAGCGCCGCCGAGCGATGCATTCGCGTCAGGGTACGTTCCGGACTTTGCCCCCACACGAATCCGAGTTTGTCGCCATTGATCCGAAGCGTGCCAAGGTTCCGCTCGTAGCCCGGGCTACTTTGCAGGGAGATATTGCCGTTGTCGATGACGTCCCCACCAAAGGCAGTCTCTGTCTTGGAGGCATGATCCACATACCACCCTTCAATGCGATGTCCGGCGCGGTTTATCT
>JBLNFG010000870.1:0-3646 GCA_050263495.1 Myxococcales bacterium
AGGGTAATCCCGCGATGGATCTGATTAGCGGCCGTTCTGTCAGACTGCCATGCGAGCCGGTGATGCACGTCTGGGCGCTGCGCCACGCATCGTCACATGGTTGTGCACTCGTCGAAACCTAAAGAGACTCATCCTGAATCGTCACCGCGTGACGCACACGGTCGGAACTGAAATGGTCTCTTACTCATCGCGACGTAACGGGCTGAGAGCGGCTGCGACTCCATTCTAGGCGTCAAGTTGCAGGGTAGTTGGGCATCCTCGAGAAACCATCGACGCGCTTGGAGGCGCGCGCTGGGGCAGAGCTCGGAGAATCTCGTGGCGATTTCAAACACTTGAATGGTGTTCGTGCCACGGTAATGCAGCAGAGCAGGCGTGTGACTTGTCTCACCTGCAACGGCATCCGACGATTCCCCAGTGGGGCCCTGCAATTCCAGAAATGCGCTCTCCCGCCCAGTGTGCAATCCCAATGAGGGGATGCCTCAGACGATTCCCTTCTGCGCGGGAATCTGTTACGAGGAACAACGAGCGGCGGCACTCAACGAGTGATGTTCGTTCGCGTTGACCATTGATTGTAGTGGAGGTTTTCAAATGAGAGCAACACGCCTCGTCGCGCATTTGGTTGTAACAGGCCTGTTAGTCACACTGCTCGGATGCCAAGAGAGGACGGAATTGTCTAGAGAGGCAGAGCAAGCCTGCCAGAAGCCCCGTCGGGGCATCATCGTGGTCGTTGATTCGTTCCGATCCGATCTGTTGACGCCCGATCGCACGCCTCAGATGTGGAAGATGGCGCAAAAGGGCACTCGTTTCGAGCGGCACCACTCCGTGTTTCCCTGTACTACCATCAACAATGCTGGTGCAATTGCGACGGGAAGCTACTCCAAGACCAATAGCTGGTGGGGCGAGAAGTTGTACATGCCAACTGCCGCCGGACAAGACGCAAAAGGCAAGGCGATCGATTTCAAACAGCTGGTGGAGGCGCGTGACTGGGGAACGGTCAAGGCGCTGAATGAGGCGTATCAAGGTCAATTGCTGACGAGTGCAACCCTGTTCCAAACTGCGCAAGCCGCTGGATTGAAGACCGCGGTCCTCGGAAAACCGTCGGCGACGTTCCTTCAGGATCTCGATTTCCCGGACTACTTCCTTGACGTCAACACGGCTGCGCCGGAACAGTTCGCATTGGATCTGGCCGCAGCAGGGTACACGTTGCCGCCGAACACGAACGTCCTCTACCCTAACGTCCCCATCGGCTCCGGCACGCCGTACGCCAAGGTCGATCCTATTTTCATGGCGGACGGCATCACCTCCGATCCTTCCGATCCGGGTTCACTACCTTCACAAACCGCTATGTACGAGTACTTCGTGCAGCAGTTCGTGGACTACGTTCTGCCCGTAAAGCAGCCCGAGCTCTCGATGGTTTGGATCAACGAGCCCGACGCTTCCATGCACACCTACGGCGCGGGTTCGCGACAATACCTGGAGGCGCTCGCTGTTACGGACGGGTTCGTGAAGAAAATTTGGGACAAGGTCGTCGAGCTGGGATGGAAGGAGTCGACGGTCATGATGGTTGTTGGTGATCACGGCGCAACCACGGTCTCTGGCGATCCCGACTATTTCCCGTTCCGAGCCATCGAGGCCGGACAAAACGGCGGAAGACCGACCATTGGTTCACCCAGCGCCGATGGCTACGCATTCTCCGGACAGACCATGTTCATTGAGCCACTACGACGCGCGGGGTTCAACGCGTACAACGGTGCGGGCTGCAGCTTGGACCCATCTATGTCGGGAGTAACGTCGGAAGGCAACTTCCTTTACCCAGTTCTGAACAACGCGGGCATCTGTTCGAACAAGGATTACAACAACCCTGGCTACAAACTACCAAGCGATCCGAGTACGCTTCCAACCGACGCGGTCATTCTGATGGAGCTTGCAGGTGGCGACCTAATCCACGTACCGAGTCATGACCCCACGCTCGTACACAACGTCGTTCGGTTCTTGCAGAGCCGACAAGAGGTGGACACCATCTTCGTGAATAGCAAGTACGGCGATATCCCTGGAACGCTGAGCATGCGCGAGGCGCTACTCGAGAGCGCAAATGCACCTGAGCGCGATCCAGATATCGTCATGAGCTATTGGACTGACGCAACCAGGACGGTGCAGGGCTTCCCGGGCATCGGCTACCACAACAAGCCTACGCCGGGTTATCGGGGTGACCACGGCGCTCTTGCGGACCAGGATGTTCACGTTTCCGGATTCGCGATCGGCGCAGATATCCGCAAGAATTGGAGCGATCCAATCCCAACTGGAAATGTGGATCTCGCGCCAACCATGGCCCACATGCTCAATCTAGATCCGAGCTTCGCGGAGCATACCGACGGTCGTGTGCTGTACGAGATCATCAGGCGCCAGAAGGGCGGGAAGTCGGAAACCGAGTACGAGGTGGTTCCCGGCACGGTCGAACCCCAGAGTCCCGCTACGGGTCTGACCGTCTATCTGCCAACCAGTCCCAATGGCGATCTGATCGATCCCCAGAAGACGTCATTTACCGAGAAGCTAAACATCACGACGGTCACCATCGGGGACAAGAGTTATCGCTACGTGGACAATTCAAGGGGCACGCGGGGCCCTTCAGAGCAGGTTCGAGCATCTATCGCTGAAACCGCACGGTGATTCCGCGACGCTCCGACAATCCACACCAACGGAGATCCGTCGGAAGCTCCTCGATCCACTGTTCCAAAATCGAGATGGTAGACGTAGCTCGAGGCGAGGCCACTCGGCGCCTGAGTGGCCTCGGTTTCAAACCAAAGGGATCGGGACCTGTCGGCTCGGACTATCGCGCAGACGCCCAAGGCTCCACCGGAATCGATCCGGACGTTCCGGGAAGTCGGAATTCGTATCGCGCCGGATGCTCTCCCAACACGCGAACTAGGATACGTTCGGCTTCGACGTCAACCACGGCGGTGCTGCATGCTGGTCGCCCGGGACTGTCCTCGTCGATGTTCTCAATCAGACTCTGAAGCGTCACGTAGGGAATTCCCGCGACGACACTCAGGTAGTTCCAATGCACATGACCGCAGAAGACCGCCAAGACACGTCCGCTCTGCTCGAACACTCGACGTACCTGCTCACGATTTGCCACAAGGCAGAGGTGTGTTTCGTGTTCGAACCAACGGTTCCCACGCAAGTCCATTTCGCCAAGCGGATGGTGCATGAAGATCAATGTTGGCAGCCCGGGTCGAGATAGATCGCGTGCAAGCCACTCGAGCTGATTGGACGGCAATTCGATCCATTCCCGACCCTCACTCCGGCGGTGACGAGCCGTAAGGAACACGAGATGATAACCGTTCCGGTCCTGACTGTGGCAAAGACCATAACCACCGCCCCAAGCCAGACGGAGATCGTCCTCGCTGAGGTTGATCAGATCGTGATTGCCAGCAAGGTAAAGGATCTCACTCTTAAGATCGCGAAACGAGGTCAAGAACTCCTGGTAGCAGGCGAGGTCGCGTTCTCGATCCTGATCTTCGATTGCATCGCCGAGGTGAATGACCAAATCGGGTCGCTCGTGCTCGTTCATCTCCGCAACGAAAGCGCGCACGAGCTCGCCCGCTCGCTCGCTGAGCTTGCGTAACTTTCCGTCGTAGTAAGCACG
>JBLNFG010000871.1:0-5462 GCA_050263495.1 Myxococcales bacterium
CGATGGACTGCGACAAACACGTCTTGACACACGTCATCAAGTGCCGATCCCTCGACACCCAGACGCCGTGCGGTCCGCCATACGAAGGCAAACAACTCCGCGTAGACCGATTCGAAGTTGAAGTCGGTCACTAGTTCGGTCAATTCAGGTACTGGCGTCCTTGCCACGCCGCGCATTGGTACAGCCGATGAGTTGCCATCATCGACAAGTTCCGTGAACAAAGATTGTCGGTCATTTCTAGAATCGTAACGAGCGTTTTCTGTTGGCTCTGGCCCTGAGAAGGATGTATCAGTCCGGGCAAGTAAGCATCTGGTTCATAGTCGGACAGGCAACCGAAACCACGGATCCTTGGCCCCAGTACGCGGGCGGGGTCTGTAGAAAACCGTAGCGTGCCGCTCGGTTTCGAAATTCGAGAGTGGCGCGTGCGGCTTGGGAAACCAGCTGTTACACTCGGGCGCCCTTCGGGTCCGACCGTCGCAAGCGCCTCGACTCCGATTTGTCGAGGGTCAGTTGATGACGACTGGCTGTGGGTCCGGGGTCCAATCGTGGCTGAAGTGTGCCGCAGAAGTGAGCGAAAATGTCGTCCGTGGTAATCGTAGGCGCCCAGTGGGGAGACGAGGGGAAGGGTAAGATCGTCGACATCTACACCGAGGCGGCAGAGATTGTCGTGCGTTACGCCGGCGGGCCTAACGCAGGACATACGTTGGTGGTTGGTGACGAGAAGATCGTCGTGCGTTTGTTGCCGAGTGGAGTGCTGCGCGAGAACACTTGGTGCGTCCTTGGTCAAGGCATGGTGGTCGACCCAGCGGTATTGCTCGGCGAAATTGACGAGCTAACGCGCCGTGGCAGGCCAGGTATCGAGCGTCGGCTGTGGCTCAGCGACAGAGCGCACCTGATCCTCCCGTATCACATCCTTATCGACGGTTTGCGGGAATCAGCTGCGGCGAAGGACCGAGCGATTGGTACCACCAAGAAGGGGATCGGTCCCACCTACGAAGACAAAGCGCGTCGCACGGGTATTCGAGCCGGCGATCTCAGAGATGAGCGGACCCTGCGCGAGCGAATCGCCTTAGCCATCGACGGGTGGTCGCCCATTATTCGAGAGCTAAAGGGCGAGGTGCCATCCGTGGACTCAGTGGTGGAGCCGCTGCTTAAGCAGGCGGAGCGAATCGTTCCCCTGCTCGACAACGTGAGTCTGCGCGTAGATCAGGCCCTGCGCTCCAAGAAGCGGGTTCTGTTCGAAGGGGCTCAGGGTACGCTGCTCGATATTGACCACGGCACGTATCCGTTCGTTACCTCCAGTTCGGCGGTTGCCGGAGGCGCGGCGATCGGCTGTGGAATTGGCCCTAACCGAATCAAAGCCGTAGTCGGAATTACCAAAGCCTATACGACTCGGGTTGGGTCAGGCCCTTTCCCGACCGAGCTCGAGGATGCCTGTGGCGAACACCTGCGCAAGGTGGGCGCCGAGTTTGGCAGCGTTACCGGGCGACCGCGGCGAACAGGGTGGCTCGACATTCCAGCGCTGCGCTATGCAGCGCGCGTGAATGGATTCGATGGCCTCGCATTGACCAAACTGGACGTTCTGACCGGAATGGACACAGTGCGCGTCTGTGTTGCCTACGAGACGGCGCACGGGCGCAGTGTCGAGTTCCCGATCGATGAGCTCGACAAGCCAGGCCAGGTCAAGCCCATCTATCAAGACTTCCCAGGGTGGTCGGAGTCGTTGGGCCACGCTCGTTCACTCGACCAATTGCCAAAGGCCGCGCGCGAGTACGTCGATTTCATCACCAAGGCCGTGGAGGTCCCGGCGTGGCTCGTCAGCGTGGGTCCACGTCGAAGCGAGACGATCGTCCTTCATCAGCCCCTGGAGAGCTGACCCGTCTGATTCGGTGCGCCGGATCAACCATTCAATGACATTGAGCGCGCCGGAAAGCTGACCACTCTTCAGCAACACCGACGCGTTCAATAGCGTTTGCCTTGTTGGTCAGCGCGTCGCGGTTACGAAGGCCAACGCTCACGGGCTCCTCCCATTCGCGCGCAGCTTTAGCGAGCACGAATTTGGGAGGAGCAAGCTCCGGCGTAGCCGGAGCGGTGGTGGGCAACAAATACTGCGGCGCCTCACCCGAGCCCTCACTCCGAATGGAGATCGACGCCGGTCTCTCGGCATGACGGTACGCTTTTCGGCTACGTTGCCGAGGAGCCATCGCGTCCCACGGGGTTCTCCGTCGAGCCAGCTGGGGCGACGATCGTGGCTTCCGAGCGCGAACGTTTTTCTCGCGCTGTGGACACTTTTCCTCGGGTTGTGGACACTTTGGAGCCGATCAACTTAGCCCGACGAACTGAAAGTATCGTTTGGCATTGTTGTAGCAGACGTCCCGCACCATTTGCCCAACGAGCTCTAGGTCATTCGGAAGGTGCCCCTGATCGAGCTCACTGCCGAGCATGTTGCACAGGACTCGGCGGAAATACTCGTGCCGCGTGAAAGATAGGAAGCTTCTCGAATCCGTGAGCATGCCTACGAATTGGCTGAGCAACCCCATGTTCGACAGGGCATCGAGCTGTCGCTTCATACCGTCGGCTTGGTCCATGAACCACCAAGCTGCCCCGAATTGCATCTTGCCAGGCACAGTACCGTCCTGGAAGTTCCCGATCACGGTCGCCATCATTTCGTTGTGGCACGGATTCGAATTGTACAAGATCGTCTTGGCAAGTCGGTTATCGGAGTCGAGCCGATCGAGGAAGTGGACGAGCGGTTGTCCAAGCGGATAATCACCGATCGAGTCGAAGCCGGTGTCAGGTCCGAGTGTCTGCATCATCCGCGTGTTGGTGTTTCGAAATACTCCGAGGTGGAACTGTTGTACCCAACCGCGGGCGTGGTTCATCAGGCAAAGTTCATACAGGACAGCTGACTTGAATTCGGCTGCAGCAATCCCATCGAGCCTGACTCCACGACGCAGAGCGTCGAAGCAAGCGGCGACCTTCATGTCGTTGTATTCTTCGGAGTCCAGCATGGAAAGCCCATGATCGGACACGCGGCAACCCACCTCGTGGAAGTAGTCGTGGCGCTTCTTCAACGCAGCGATGAAATCGGAGTAGGTACTTATGTCGACATTCGCGGACGCTTGGAGGCGTTCTAGGTAACTCTGAAACGTCGCAGGATCGTCGATCGCCAGAGCCTTGTCAGGCCGAAATGCCGGATACACTCTGACGCTCGACGACGAATCAGCCAGAAGTGCCTTGTGATGTTCCAAGTTGTCGATGGGATCATCCGTCGTGCAGACGACCTCGACATTCATCTGCTTGAGTATGCCGCGCGTTGAGAATTCGGCCTGGCCCAGCTTGGCGTTGCAGTCGTCCCAAATACCACGAGCAGTCTCCGCGTTGAGGAGCCGATCGGTGATGCCGAAAGGTCGACGCAGTTCTAGGTGCGTCCAGTGATGCAACGGGTTGCGCAGGGTTTTCGGTACCGTGCGCGCCCACGCTTCGAACTTCTCAAAGTCCGAGGCATCGCCCGTGACGTAACGCTCGTCAACACCCGCCGCGCGTAGCGCTCTCCACTTGTAGTGATCTCCCTTGAGCCAGATCTGCGTCATGTTCTCGAAACGGTGATCACTCGCGATTTCTGCCGGTGGCAGATGGCAATGGTAGTCGATGATTGGCATCGACTTGGCATAGTCGTGGAAGAGCTTCCTGGCTGAGTCGCCTCCGAGAAGGAAATCGTCGTGGATGAAGGTCGTGCTCATTCGAATCCCTTTTGATGAAGAGTGCAATGCGTCAGGTTCCGCGAAAATCAGCCGCGAACCTCACGGATGGTTTGAAGGGTGTCTGAGGTGATCGCCGTGATTCCGCTGTAGTCGCGACGCTCGAGAAGATCGTTGGAAAGTAGCTGAGTTCCCATCTCCGCACAGGTGATTCCAGCTCCGAACCACGCAGAGATGCTTTCACTCGTCGGTGATATTCCGCCGGATGCCATCAAATCCGCCCAGGGGCAAGAGCCAAGCAAGTGCTTTACAAAGGCGGGCCCGCCTACCGCTTCGCTAGGGAAAAGTTTGCAGATCTCGACGCCCAACAAGTGCGCCTGATGTATCTCCGTGGCGGAGCTGCAACCGGGGCAATACGGTATCTTTCTGGAATTGCAGAGCCTTGCCGTATCTGGATCAAGCAAAGGGCTCCCTACGAAGCTTGCTCCCGCCGCGATGAACAGGGCAGCGGTCGGTGCATCGACCACTGCACCTGCACCCAGGATAATTTCGGGCTTGTATAGACAACACCACTCTTCGAGCTGGGCGAAGATTTGAAGCGCTCGATCGCCGCGATTGACGAACTCCACGGCTCTTGCTCCACCATCGGCAAGCGCTTCGAGTACCGCTCGAGCTACGTCGAGCTCTGCGTGATGGAAGGTTGGAATCAACCCGAGCTGCTTCATGGAAACCAGAGTGTCCAGGCGCCGGTATCGAGCCACGATCTCCTCCTCTCGACGGCGCATGATGCCACGAGTCGGGGCCCCACACGGAGTTGAGTTGGAGTCACCGCCATCAAGACGACGACTGATGGGCCGACTCCAGGGCATGCGGCTCCGTTCGGTATCAGCCCCGCACGGATTATCGGCTAATTGTTTGCGTCGTCTGGTGACGCGGCGCGCCGCACCATGGGCCTGAGCCTTAGGCAGCCCACGGGAGTGGAGGCAGCGAAGGCGGCCTACGACCGAGTGCGTCCTTTGCGCCGTCACCGTCCAAGACGCACTCAAACACCGGAAGCAGGTCCGCGGCACGATCGATGCGCTCCCCGAACGCTCCGCTCGATGCGAGCGCGCGCGATCGCGGGCCGTCCAGTACCAAGAACAGATTGCGCGTTCCCGAACCCGCCTTGGTCTCGATGACCTCGACGATCATTCGACGGTCGAGATGCAGCTCCTCACGGCCTCTCTGGATCAACACTCGCTTGTTGCTGATCAGATAACGCGTTTGCCGCAGCATCCGCGGACGCTGCAAGAGCGTATCGCGCAGCAAGAACAATCCGACATAAAAGACGCAAAGCACGGAGAGCCCCATTCCCACGACGAGCCCGAGAAACGACAAGCTGTACGTCGGCAGCCCCGCGCGAGCGAGGCGATGCAAAATACCGCAGCCCCGAATGGTCGTCATGACGCCCAGTGCCAGCAGCCCGAACGTCAGAGCAAGCAGCCCCCACTGATTAGTTCCAACGGGCAGGTAGGCTCTTAACGAGGGAAGCGGCTTGGCTGCCCATAAAATACGCTCGCCTCGATCCAGCCGCTGGGTAACCGGTAGATTACCGTTGCTTGCAGCTGCGACGTCTTGGGCGTCACGGACAATCGCCCAGACCCCGTCTGGAGACTCCACGCCCTCCAGCTTCAGTGCCAACCGGCGACGTAGTACTCCGGCTGGAACGGCACGTACCAGTTCGAGGGTGCCGACGTGGCTCAGGCGCGGACTCCAGACGAT
>JBLNFG010000872.1:0-8220 GCA_050263495.1 Myxococcales bacterium
CGGCTGAGTATGAGCCATTGGCTGAACGTTACCGAATCCCGATCGTCGTCACTGGGTTCGAGCCGCTCGACTTACTGCAGGGCATCTACCTGACCGTTTGCGCGTTGGAGAGAGGTGCGCACAAGGTCGAGATCCAGTATCGCCGCAGCGTCAATCCTGACGGAAATCCAGCGGCACGCGCGGTTATGTACGAAATCTTCGAGCGCTGCGACCGACCCTGGCGCGGAATTGGAGTCATCCCTCAAAGCGGCCTTAGATTGACGGCGCGTTACGCTGACTACGATGCAGCTGTTCGGTTCGGTGTCGCAGACCTGGTCTCGCCCGAATGCGAGCGTTGTCGCGCTGGCGAGGTCTTACGTGGAGTCTTACGCCCGAATCAGTGCGCCGCTTTCGGTCGAGATTGCACTCCAGAGCAACCCCTAGGCGCGCCGATGGTCTCGTCGGAAGGGGCTTGTGCCGCCTATTTTCAGTACGGGCGCTTCAACCACGAGCTCGGGTAAGACAGCCCCGAGCCGCGGATTGCGGTTGTGGCGTACGACGCGTTAGGATTACCCCAATGACGCATCCCGCCGATCCGACTTCAGCGACGATCACTAGCTTCACCTGTCCGGTCCCGGTTTCTGATCATGCAACCATTCAGCTGGCACATGGCGGGGGTGGCAAGTTAACGCAGCGTTTGCTGGAGCAGGTATTCCTGCCTGCATTCGATAATCCAGCACTCGCCGTAGGTCACGATGGTGCGTTGCTGGAGTCACCGCCAGGTCGACTTGCATTTACTACCGATGCTCACGTGATCCGCCCGCTATTCTTCCCGGGAGGCAACATTGGTTCGCTAGCTGTACATGGCACGGTCAACGACCTGCTCGTGTGCGGCGCCATCCCGTGGGTGATGAGCGCCTCATTCATTTTGGAGGAGGGGTTCGAGATCGCGCAGCTGAAAGCGATTGTCGAAGCAATGAAGCAGGCTGCCGTGCGCTGCAAGGTACAGATCGTTACCGGCGATACCAAGGTGGTCGATCGCGGTAAGGGCGACGGCGTATTCATCAGCACCTCCGCGGTGGGGCGGATCCATCCAAACGTCGATATCCGCCCCCAACGCGCGCGGGCGGGTGACGTCGTGCTGATAAGCGGATCGATCGCGTCGCACGGGATCGCCGTGCTCGCCGCTCGAGAAGATTTGGGTTTGGGCGGCGCGGTAACGAGCGATTCGGCGCCGCTCGATTCACTGCTCCTGCCGGCCTTCGAACGTTTCGGTTCGTCACTCCACGTACTCCGCGACCCGACCCGAGGCGGCGTGGCATCTGCCTTGAACGAGATCGCGGCTGCGTCAGGGACACATATTGGACTCAACGAAGAGGCGATTCCAATCGAGGAACCCGTCCACGGCGCGTGCGAACTACTCGGACTCGATCCCTTGTACGTCGCTAATGAGGGCAAGGTGATCGCCATTGTCGCCAGCGAAGCGGCAGCGCCCTTGCTCGAGTTGTGGCGTTCCCTGCCGGACGGTAGCTCGGCGGCGATCATCGGTAGTGTCACCGACGACGCAAAGGGCCTGGTGACGTTGAAGTCACGCATCGGCGGCAAGCGCGTCGTTGATATGATGACCGGCGAGCAATTGCCTAGAATTTGCTAACGATACTCATTCGTGGCCGTGACGGTGGTGGCTCAGATCGTGACTGGATCGATGACGCGGCTCATGGTCGTGGGGGTGCTCATGATCCGGACGGGCTAGCTCGCCGTTGTGCCCGTGATGCTCGTGCCCGTGATGCTCGTGGCTACCACCACCCTGAGCGGCGTGGTGCTCGTGCGCGTGGTGGGACTCGTGGCCGCCGTCGTGAGCCGGGTGATGGTGCTCACTCGGTTGCAGCTGCGGTGGATGCTGCGCGAGGCGCTCGGTGCGCTCACGCGTGAGCCAGTCGGCAAACTCGTCCACACCCTCACCCGAGCTGGCGCTCACGGCAATCAGCCGCGGGTTGGGGCGAACTCGCCGCAAGTTCTCGAGGATGCGCTCCGGGCTGATCCCTGGCAAATGGGGCAGCAAATCAACCTTGCTGAGGATTACCAGATCCGCGACGCGGAACATCACGGGATACTTGAGCGGCTTGTCCTCTCCCTCGGTCACACTGAGAACCACGACGTTCTTGGCCTGCCCAAGATCGTAAATCGCTGGGCATACCAGGTTACCGACGTTCTCGATGAACAGGTACTCCGCTGCTTGCCAATCGAGCTCATGGAGAGAGCGGTGGACCAATCGCGCGTCGAGGTGACACGCTTGCCCGGTCGTAATGGTCAGCGCTCCAATTCCGGCATTGCGCAGACGGGCACCGTCGTTATCCGTCGCGAGATCGCCGCTCACCGCGCGTAACCGCTCACCACCCAGACGTTGCGCCACGGCTTCGAGTAATGCCGTCTTGCCGGCGCCGGGCGACCCCATGAGGTTCACTGCGTAAATTCCACGGCTCTCGAAGTGTTCGCGATTGTGCGCCGCATCTCGATCGTTCGCGGAGAGCAGGCTCTCGCGCACCTGAACCGGGACCAACTCTGGATCGCCGCAACCACAGTCCTGACACATCGGCCGTCTCCTAACGTTATCGCGCCGACCAAACCAAAACAGCAGAGAAGTCGGCGCTTGGCGAAGGGATCTTTACACGACCCGCCTTCCCCGGGTACGACCAATGGGACGAGATCTGCCTAATGTCCGAACTTCACCATGTTTATCTGATCCCCGGCATGTTCGGGTTCGGCCGACTCGCAGGCGTGGATTACTTCCATCACGTTCGAAGGGCACTCACGGAACGATTCGCGGCTGCGGGAAAACGCCTTGTGACCGAGGTCGTGCCGAGTCCCCCCACTTCGTCGTTGCGACACCGCGCTCGAATTCTAGCCAAGGCCGTTCAACACACGCTGCGCGACGACTCGGGACCGATCCACCTCGTGGGGCATTCAACAGGGGGGCTCGATGCGCGTCTCGTGCTGTCGCCGTCCACCAGCCTGGGTCTCGAGCGCTCGGAGCTCGAGTGGACGGAGCGCGTAAATGCCGCTGTGAGCATGAACACCCCGCATTACGGAACGCCTCTGGCCGGATATTTCTCGACCGTTTCCGGAACTAGGATGCTCTATGTCCTAAGTTTGCTCACGGTGATCACACTGAGCTTCGGTGAACCGTCGTTCGCGATCTTTTCTCGGTTGCTTGCTGGCTTGGGGGGCGTGGACTCGTTGCTCGGGGGCGATCTACGCCTGGTTCGGCGGGTAACGGACATCATGCTTCGGGTGCTCGATCGGCGCGGCCGCGCAGAGGTGCTGCGCTATCTGCATAAGGTGCGAATCGATCAGGGTGGGATTATCCAGATTATGCCCGAAGCGATTGACTTGTTGAACGCCGCAACGGTGGACAACCCCCATGTTCGCTACGGTTGTATGGTGTCAGCGGCTCCGGCCCCGATCGAGATGAAGTTCGCAAAGCGGCTGTTTTCCCCGTATGCTGCGACCACCGCTGCAATCTACACCACCATCTACCACATCACGTCTCAGCGACCGCGCGTCTACCCCTACGCGATACCCACACCGCAGCAGCTTGACCATTTCCGTTGGGGGTTCGGATTTCCAATTGACGAGCGATCCAGTGACGGCATTGTGCCTACCCTGAGCATGCTGTGGGGAGAGCTGATCTGGTGCGGCCAGGCGGATCACCTGGACATTCTGGGGCATTTTCATGACGACGAGCGGCCCCAACTCCATGTCGATTGGATGAATAGTGGGGCACATGTGACACGGCACCGGTTCGGCCAGGCAATGGACGTTTTGGCAGAATTCTTGCTCGCCGAACGTCACTAGACGGCTATTCTTCGCCCGAGATGATTCTGCGCCTCGACAACCCCATCCGCGACTATGCCTGGGGTTCCCATGAAGCCATAGCTCAGTTCCTTGGAAAGCCGACGCCGTCGCTCAAACCGCAGGCGGAAATGTGGATCGGTGCACACACGGACGACTCCTCCATCGTCGCGGTCGACGGGGGAGCCACGCCGCTCGTCTGGCTGCTGGCAGAGAACCCGGAAAACCTACTCGGGCGTGCAGTCATGAAGCGCTTCGGCAATCAATTGCCGTACATGATGAAGGTTCTTGCGGCGGCATCGCCGCTGTCTTTGCAAGCCCACCCCACCATCGAACAGGCGCGAGTCGGCTACGACGACGAGGAACGACGCGGGATCCCGCGCCAAGCAAGTCACCGCAACTATCGCGATCGTAATCACAAGCCTGAGCTCATCTACGCGCTTACGCCATTCGAGGCGCTGTGCGGTTTTCGTTCCGTAGCAAGTGTCCTCGAATGCATGGAACGTCTGGGCAGTCCCGAGCACCTGCAACTTGCCGACCGCTTGCGGCGCGACAATGGTCCAACTCCGCTCAAGGCTTTGGTCGAGTACTTGTTGGTCGCACCGCCAGGCCGTCACCAGAAGCTCGTCGTCAACACCCTAGCAGCAGCAGAGCGTCGCATTGCCGTCAACGATCCCGAGAGCGATCACCTACGCTGGATCCTCGAGCTTGGCCGGGTGTATTCCGGCGATGTCGGCATTGTGACTGCCTTACTCCTCAACTACATCAAGCTCGAGATTGGCCAAGCCATCTTCCTGCCGGCGCGCTCGCTGCACAGCTATCTTTCGGGGATGGGGATCGAGATCCAGGCCAACTCCGACAATGTCTTGCGCGGTGGGCTCACGCCGAAGCACGTCGACGCGGCGGAGCTCCTGCGTGTGCTCAATTTCGAGCCCGGAAAGCCGCCGTTCGTGAGTCCCAAGAAGCTGTCCGAAGTAGAGGACGTATTCCTTACGCCCGCCGCGGACTTTCGTCTTTCTCGCATTGTCCTTGACGGCAATGTCGAGCTCCAACCGTTTGGTCCGGAACTCTTGCTCTGCACCGAGGGCAGTTGCGAAATCATCGCAAACGGGGTCAGTAGCCCCTTGACTCTCGACAAGGGTGAGTCGGTATTTATCTCCGCATCGAGCACCAACGTTCGAATCACCGGAAAGGCCACGATCTTTCGAGCGACGGTCGGGAGCGTCTAGAGCAACGCGCGACCGAGACCGTGCAAGCGGGCTATTCTGCTGCTTTGGCCGAGCCCAGCAGTTTGGGTCTCGCGCGATTCTTGGCCTCGCGCAGTGGCTTCGTAATCTCTAGCGATCGTCCTGCGTCACGGCCTTTGTCCCAAGCATCTGGCCGAATTTTGGCCGTGCCACGAATCCAACGAATATGTGGATGACGCCGACGGAAGTAGGACGTCAATTCGCCGTCCCCAACCCAAATCAAGCCCTCGCGCTCACTACGACGCCGGTCCGTCGCCAAGCGATCCCGCACGCCCGTGAGCACGCCAGCCATAAATTCGCGACGCTGAGCGTTGCCGCGGACCTGATGCTCTTGCTTGTACGCGCCCCACAGACGCTCGGCAGACTCCAACAAATAATGGTAGACGAAGCTCGCCAGCTCGAGGTTCTCGGGCGTACCGCAGATCTCAAGCACGCTGCCACGCTTCTCTTCGAACGGGCGATAAACAGATACCCAAATCACCTGTACGAAGAAGTGTTCACCCAATATGCAGGCCAGAATCCGCTCGGCTTCGGTAACACGCCCTGTCGGGGTCCCGAGGTGGCGATGCGAGTAACTGTGTGTTGGACCTGACTCGAGTTCGCTCAAGTTGTACTTCAGCATCAAGCGCTGTGCAGCACTGGTGGCTGCAGCAGCCTCGTGCACATTGCTGCTCTGAGCAAGGCGCAACAGCTTCGTCAGCTGATCGATGCGCTTCGCTCGCTCATCGTTCTTCTCGGCAGCGCGCGGAAGCCCCGCGGCGCTCGCGTCGATACCGCGCGCTTCACATACCTTCCGAAATGCCTCACCATGTGGCCCCTCATCACAAAGATGGAGCACCTCGTCCACATACTGGTGCGCCATTTCGTGTTTGAGAACCTCAACCAAGACGCCCCAACCGTGCTCGAAGAGCAAACGCTCAGACAGTTCGAGCCGCCGTTCGGCACTGTGCCACTGCCCAAGCCGTTGCTGACGATCTACGAAAGCAAGAACCGGACGCACGAGGCTCGACTTCCACAACGCTCGATTCAAATCTTCGTAGGTTTCAACGAGTTCGCGAGTCGTAGCACGCAGTAGCTCGGCGGTAAGTTGTTCTGGAACCTGGGACCGCGACATTGGGGCACGACGGCTATAGCACGACCGCATGCTGTCGGTGCCGCGCGCACCTAGCGGCAACGCATTGAAAGGCGTAGGCTAGGAATGAATCAGCCGGAGGCCAGAGTCGGCTCCATCGTGAGCGACAAAGGGTGACCCGAGGTCGAGCCACCCCCCGATTGCCGCGAGCGCAACAGGGATCGGGAGCAACCACTAACACTATTCAACGGAGGGCACCAATGCAGGCCGAATCGAGAGTCGATGCTTACACGATTCCACTCGATGCAGAGCTCGCGAAAGCCTATCTCGAGTCGCATCAAATCCACGTACGTCTCGAGGGTGAAACGCTGGGTGGCACCGCCTACGCTCTCGGACCCATGATGGGCGGCATCAAGCTGTACGTGGAGGAGCATGACGAGCCGCGCGCCCGCACGCTACTCGACAATTACCACCGCGCACTTCACGAACGACCTCAGGTCAGCGATGACGACGGAGACGAAGTCGAGGATGAAGGGGCCGCCGATGCGGGCGGTAGTAGTCCGGCGGGTGAAGCATCGCGCAGGGTCGCTAAGGTTCCGAAGACCCTAGCAGACGAGAGCGCTACTCGGGCCTGGGTGACAGCGCTCGCGGGTCTGGTCCTATTCCCTGTTTTCACGCACTTCTACTCGATTGTGTGCTTGCTCAAAATCGAGCGGCATAGCCTATCGACCCGCGGCAGGCGCCGCTACATCGCGGCCTGGGTCATCGACACCGCTGCGATTTTGATCGCTGCTTGGATTGTCTGGCGGATGTTCGGTGAGTGAAGTCATGAAAGGGACGCGTGCGAATCAGGAACTCGCGATGGCAGGCGACGCGACCCCACTCACCGGGTTACGCGTCAGTGGCAGCCCCGATCTCGACGCTTTGCTCGGCGAGTTTCGGACGCTGCTCGTGAAAAAGTTCGGGGCCAAACTGGAGCGGCTGCTTCTGTTTGGCCCGCATGCAACGGGCAGCGTTTCGCCCAACTCCGACGTGGACGTCGCGGTCATCCTTCATCAGGTGCAGAGCCATCTCGATCGTATGCTGCCCATGGACGTCGCTGCAGACTTATTGGAGAAGTACGATCTTGTGCTCGCGCCAGTCGTGCTCTCCACGACGGAACTCGATTTCATGCGACAGCATGACGACCCTCTGGCGCAACAGCTCGATCGCGACGGGCTCGCATTCTGACGCGACAGTCTCGCGCTGCTGCTGGTCGTGTGTTCACCTCTCCAATGCCCGCTCGGAGTGTGGTTGACGCTTGCCTGTCTCGAACTGGTTCGACAGCTCAGTTTCTCAATCGCGGAGCCGCGGTGAAGGTTGTCGAGGAGTAAGGGCGTAACCTCTGAAGCCGCGACTACTCGTGAATTCGTTCGAGTACGGGGAGTAGTAGCGCGAACATCGCTCTCACGGACAACTACGGGGACATCGGTGAGCCAACGCCCTCGCGCGCGCCAAGTCACCCTGAAGTAGAGAGTTGATGGCACTTCGAACAAGGTGACCGATCCGCATGGTCGATCTGCCCGTGACAACTCAGGCAGTTCGCGGACTGCGGCGAACCCACGGCGTGCGGTGCACTAGGCGGCCAAACGCCGCGTTCAGAGGCCTCGTGACAGAGGAAACAATCTTGCTCATTGAGATGCTTAACCGCCGCAGCCCCCGCCTCCCCATCGCTGTGACACAGCACGCAGGTGGCGCTCTCGCCGCCAATGTGAGGCACCGCGTTCGGATATTGTCCCTTCGCGTTTACTTGGTGACAGGATGTGCATTTGTCCTTGTCGACGTGATCAACCCTCGGCACGCCTGCTCGACCGGTGTGACATTTCCTGCAGTATTCATCCTCACTCGAGTTGACTGGGTGTGAAATCGCCGGTGCATCGTGACAGCCGTAGAGAGCCGTCGCGAGGATCACCACGCCGATCAGCCCGAAGCATCGGGAAGCTACGGACTCACGCACTGCGGCATAGATACGAGAGATGAGCGGTCGCTCTCGCCAGCAGCGCCGCGCACTAGTGCTGCAGACGCATCCAG
>JBLNFG010000873.1:0-2778 GCA_050263495.1 Myxococcales bacterium
TTGCAGCGCGATCGAATCTGCCCTGGCGCTTGTACAGCTTACCTCGAAGCCAGCGCAACTCGGTTTCTGGAGCCGTCAGTTGGCCACTACTCAGCAATGCCTCGGACTGCTCGAGCGCCTCGCCATCTTTCCCGAGTTCCGTAAGGATCTGAATCACCTTCAGTCGCACTTCAACGGAGAGGGTGCCACCCGCAAAGCGTTCGCGGTGCTGCTTCAAAGTCTCGAGCGCCCGACGCGGGTCACCTAGAATTTCATGCTCGATTCTGGCGCTCTCGTACAGACCAATTTCTGCGGACACGCCCCCACCCCTGGACTGCCGCTTGAAGCACGTGAGCGCCGCCGCATGTTCACCCCCACGAGCGAGTGCCAGACAGTCTACCTTGACGGGTGCACTCGATCGGGCCGCTATCTCCGCGTCTTGTTCGGCGTGACTGGTTCCAAGATTGCTCACCGTGCGAACTTCCGGTGCGGCGTCTTGTTCAAGCTGCGTACCCTGCTCGGGCTCGAACTCCGTCCAAGTGCCGCCCGCATCCACGACCTTCAGCACTTGGCCATTCTCGAGCACCTCGACTCGTCCCTCGGAGACGGAAAGGCCAACCCCTTTCTTGTCGTGGGCTACCCTGAACCGTGTACCCACGACTCTGAAACGAAAGCGCCCGGCAGCCACCTCGAGCTCGTCACCCACTTTTCGCGGTGAGACATTCAATTCCACGGCGCCGCGGGACAACTTCACCACGGTTCGATTCTGCGATACCCGTGTGATGATCGCATGACCTTCGGCAGGTACCGAGATCGTAGTTCCATCGTCGAGTCGACGCGATGCGCGATCCCCGAGCTGTACTTCACCCCGCGCCAGCTCACTCTCCATGGGCACGCGTGCGCTCGCCGACGTGGCAAGCAACGATTTCTCGTGATCGGTGACCGCGAGTCGGCCGTAGCTCATCCACGCGACTACGGCCAGCACAGCGGCTACCCCCGCTAGCCCATAGGCGTAAATGAATGGCAACGGTCGAGGACGAGTCGTCAAGCGTTGTTGCAGCCGTTCGAAGCGACTGTCTACGTTGAAAGTGGCGGCAGGGGGTTCACTCAACACGCGGCGCAAGAGCTTACCCGTTGCGTCATTGGTGTCGCATAATCGTGGGGGATTGGCGGATGGCTGCTTCATCCGAGCGCTCCTATTTTCGTTAGCTCGGCCTTGAAGGTCTGTCGCGCATAGTGTAAACGCCGCCACACCGTAGCTTCAGGACAACCGAGAATCTGCGCAATCTGTTTCCCGGAGACACCCTCCAACTCGTAAAGCACGAAGACCGCCCGCTCCCCGCTCCCGAGTCGGCTAAGGGCCTGCTCGACCATGCGCACTTCGAGATCCGGAGTGAGAGAAAGCCCCTCCGCTATATCGCCAACGCTATCGCGCTCTAACCAAAATAGCAGCGCTTCTTGGATTTTTCGCTTTCGATGCCGACGCGAACAAGCCGTAACGCAAAGCCGGTACAGCCACGTCTTCAATTCGGCATCGCCGCGAAACGACTGAAGCGCTCGAAACGTGCCTAAGAATACCTCTTGCGTGAGATCTTCGAGTTCTGATCGTGTGACCCCGAGGCGGCGCAGAAAGGTTTGCACGATAGGGAGGTAGGCTCGATAGAGGGCACGCCATGCGTCGGATTCTCCAGCCACGCAGCGTTCAACCAGATCGCTCGGACTCGGCGCAGTTTCCGGGCCAAGTTCGGCCGCTGCTGTGTTGAGACTTGCCATGATGGGTGTCTTTCAGTTGGGCAGGGAGACCTTGAGCGATGCTCCAGCGAAACCATTGACCCAACGCGGCCGATGCACCTCTAGTTCTGGCTCGGTGCGTGACCCCTGAACAACGAACCGCCTCGAACCAAGTTGTTCGCCAACGTCCATCCCTGCCTGCAATCCAAGTCCAAGAGACGCATACACCCAGAAAGTGGCGTCGAGCAACAATCCCAAAGCCACGACCGCTCGCTGTTGTCGTTGGGGTTCAGCCAAGCCACGAGCATATGCAGAATCCAGACCAAGACTCACGGTTGGACCGATGACACTAACCAGACGACTGATAGCGACTCGAGCACCATACCAAACCCGTGCACGCGCAGACCACATCGAGACGCGGCCATCGTCCACGCTCACACTCGTCCTCTCGAGTGGCAGCGTCAAAAGTGCACCATATTGTGTGTACTGGCCCGGCGAAGCTGCGTACGAGATCGTCAACCCGCGGCCATAAACTGCAAAGGGCATCGCAAACCCGACCCCGAAAGTGTGCTGATGTTCGCTTGAGCGCGAGCGCGATTCGTCAGAACCCACGACAGGATTGGGGACGCCTTCGGAACCACGCCAGGTAGCTATCGGCGGTGGATTGGGCTGTTTGGGTTTTGGTACGCGGTCAGGGGGCACTGTGGATTTCGTCTCCTGCAACGAAACAACCGAAGCATCGGGATCGGCTGCCAATTCCAAGCCCACTGGCGGAGTCGGTAGCTCGCCGTCATCTGCAGGAGCGAGGCTCTGAAAGTAGCCGCTCAGCACGATAGCGATCGATTGGGCTAGCGTAGAACAGGAGGCGTGCCCAACGGGCAATTCGCGAACCAGTTTCAGCCGCTGGTCAGGGTCGAAGAGTTCCAGCCGAACGAAATCACCCTGCCCAGAGCCGGGCGCGTGTCCAACGGTATAACGGGCTCGCCAGCCAGGTTGCGCGGACTTCAGTGTACCGAGTCGTGCATGGACCGCTTCCGTCGTTTGCTTCAAAGCCGGACACAGCGCGTC
>JBLNFG010000874.1:0-5171 GCA_050263495.1 Myxococcales bacterium
AATGGGATTCTTGGGCTAAGCCAGGAGACGACGTGCTTCGTCACTGCTCGCTACCTCGCAGGGCGCGGAAAGTTCGATGATTTCTAGGTGCACGAGGCAGCTCACGTGTTTCACAACCACAAGCGCGAGTACGTCGGGCTTCCCCACACCCGACGCAAGGAGTGGTTGCTGCCCATCGAATTCACCAAACGCGAGACCTTTGCTTACAGTTGCGAGGCCTACTCCCGGATTGTCGAGCAAGGCCAGTCGACCAGAGGCCACCGCGCGTTGTTCGAGGAATACGCCGAGAATCCGTATGATATTGACGATCTGGACATTGAAGAGCACCTCGACATTCTGCGAGAAGCTGCTGCTGCACGGAATGGTTGGAAGCGGATTCTCAGGCGCTGCACTGCTGCTCCGTTGCGGGGCAGGCGTTTCACGTCATCATGAACAAGAGTGAGCTTGAACTCGAGCTGCCATATGCGCGCCAGAGAGCTCGAGTTCAGAAGCTCAAGGCGGAAGTGGACCAGGTGCTCGCTCCTGCCGAGGTCGCAGCAGTACGTTCATGCTTGGACCTCTGCCAGGGCGCAAAGCAGGGGAACTCCTCGGTGGCGACCCTCGAGCGTTTCAAGAGTACGAGGCAGGCACTCAGGCCGTGAGCGCACCCATGAGCCACTTGCTCACCTTGCTAGTCAACGACCCAACTCGTCTCGAGGAATTGCGTGTTGTCGTCAAAGGCACACTGCGACCTGCTGCCAGTCAAAGAACGCAGACGACACTGCTCCCACGCGGCGGAAGCGGCAATTGGCGTAGCGAACGAACCCGATCGGGAACGCCGACCCAACTCTGTTTTCGCCACGGCGTCGTCGGCGCGACGCACCATCCATCACCAAGAACGCACCACCTCGCTCGCGCGAACGCCACGGTAGGACATATTCTGGCACACCACGCCAACTGAATTGCGCTATGAGGGCACCATGCTCCAAGCGTTACTCCCAAACTGGATCACCAAAGTCGTCGTTGCACTCGAGCCGATCAGTATGCGGCTTGGGCCTGACAAGCTCGCAGCCCGCTGTCGCGAAGTCCTTCGGGTCGAGCCGGACGAGAACACTGGCTTCATTTTCGCGAATCGTCAGAGGGACACCCTTCTCATGTACTTTCGCGCCCCAGGCGGCGACGAGGTCACCATGAAGCGATTGGAGAAAGGCGCTTTCGTCCTACCGGCTCCGACTGAGTCCGGGACGCCGTACGTCATCATGCGTCCAGCGATGCTTCCGCGATTGTTTCGCGCGTAAAGCGTCACCCGTCGTCCGACTGTCGAGTCATCACTGTCGCATCCTCTGGGTCATTCTGGTACGGCTCCTTTGGTGGCCACTCGCCGAGTAGTTCCCACCCGCACTCACCAGGCGTCATCTCGATCGCGACGAGGCAGCCGGGGTAGTGCCCCTTGCTGAGCCCGAGGCAGCGCACGCCACCCACCTCTGCGTCGAGCCGCGTGTAATAGTGCCCGAATAAGCAGATCCGTGGCCGCGTCCTTTCGAGCAACTCATCGAGTCCCGCCGCCTCGCTCACGAAGCCTTCGCCGCGCCGATGGTGCTCGAAGCGCACGCCGCCCGGGCGTCATGGGTGAGTACAATGTCAAGGTTCGCGTGCTCGCTCAGCGTCGCGATCTCGTCGCGGGTGTAGTGCCGCTTGGCGTAGCCCCGCAGCGTCGACGAACGGCGGTCGAAGTTCGAGGGACCGAAGCAGCCACCGATGCCGCCAATGCGCAGCACCTCGTCGCCCGCGATGAGCTCGCGGACTTGGCCGTTCCGGAGGTAGTGCAGGTCAGGCAGCACTTCGGGCGAGGGCTGTGCGTCGAGCCAGACGAAGTCCTCGTGTTTGCCCTTGATGAAGATCGTGGGCCGCGGTGCCGCGCGCCGCTCAGCGAGCCACGTCGGGAAGTCGCCCGTGCCGTCGTGCCGCCTGGTAGCGCCATCGACGCGCGCTGGATCGGGCCACACCCCGAAGTCGCCGACGTGCAGGACAAAGGCGAACCGCACCCCGAGCGCCGCTTCGAATGCGAGCACGCCTGCGTACATCTCGTCGAGCTTGCCGTGGATATCGCCCGCAGCGCAGAGGATCACGAACGCTCCCAGCAGCAGCTGTAGAACACGCAAAAGCTCGATCGTCGACTACTTGGCGATCGAGGGGGCGTTTGCACGATCGTCTTCCCGCTGTGGTTGTTCGAAGTGGCGATTACCTGCGCACCGGACTTGACCGCAGCTGCCACTACGTGGCGATCCTTCGGATCGTTCTGCATCGCTGCGATGAGGGGCTCATAGTCCGTGACGTCTGCTTCAGGGAAGTACTTCACAATCGTCGAGAAGGCAGAGTCCTTCGAGTTTGCGCATCTCTGATCAATCAATCCACAGTTGTGCGAATGATACCGTCGTCGGTCAGACCGTTAGCTTCACGCGCTTGTTGCCCACGACTGCCGTAATTTCAAGCTCACCACCTAGCGCGCGTACGCATTTGCGCAGAGTGGAGACTAGGTGATCGTCTCGGCGCTCAAGCTTTGATAGCTCTCCCTGCGTCATTTCGGCTGCTGCTGCCATCTCGGTTTGCGTTATTCCGAGTTCACGTCGGAGCTCCCCGAGGTTCATTTCAAGCAGTTCGGCTTCAACTCGTTTCCGAACTCGTTCACTCCGGGATGGGTCGCGAGCCGAACGGTTGATGTCCTTCCACCTATGCAAGGTCATCGAGGTACTCCTTCCAAAGGCGCTCTGCGAGCGGAATCATTGTGTCGTAAAATCTAGCGTTGCCGGTCTTGTCCCCCCCAATGAGCAACACAGCCTGGCGTTTAGGGTCGAATGCATAGAATACGCGGAGTGGACGTCCTTGCGATTGGATGCGTAGCTCACGCAGCGCAAATGAGGCGCCCTCAATCGCACTTGACCGCGGGTAGCCGAGGCTTTCGAGCAAGCCAACGGCAACGTCAACATCTTCAGAAGCCGCGTCGTCAAGGTCCCTATACCAGCCCGCGAATTCGTCGGTGGCAAAGACCTCGACCATGGTCATGGTATGCCGTTAACTGATTATTCAGTCAGGAACATGCCCGCCAGACCAAGGCCAAGCGCCCGAGGCGGTCAAGCTGCCCTTGTAGACCTACGAACGCTCCAGCATCCAGCAAGTTCCTGCGAAGACTGGACCAAACACGGGTCATTGGGGTAGCCACGGAGCTGCCAGAACGCGGTGACGGCAAGCGTTGGCCCTGGTGCCAAGTCGTAACGGCTCAGGTCGGCGAACCAAGAGCATTGTACAAATGCGGTCCGACTCGATACTAACCATATGGCCGCCTACGATTCCGCATACAGCTACATTCAGGTACCCCACTCTTGAGCGTCGCCGGCTGCGGCTCGGTAACCGGGAATCCACCGAATCACGAATCCAGCATGAATCCTGATGAGTCATAGTCCTCGCTCTTAAGAATTCTTAAGATTCAGAGTTCATGACTTTCTCGATTCTCCATGGAGAATAAGTTCGCGTGGCGCTACCTATGGGGAGCAAATGCCCGCGCAAGCGGGCATCAGTCATTTGTCCAGGACTTGGACCTCAGTGCGTCTCCGTTGCGTCCTTGCAGCTTGCGATGCGAGGGTGAGCCGCGGATGGGCAGACGGTTACGAGTGCTGGAGCTGGAGCCACCCCAAGCCCCACGCGAACCCGCCTGGGGCTTTTCTATTAGCGATTTCCGGGCTTTTTTGTTGGTTCGGCGCGGTAACGACGGTGCCCGAGGGCGCGATGAGCCCCAACCTCTCTCGGTTTGGGGCGAGGGTTTCCGAGGAGCCTGCCCCAGCGGTGAACGAACAAAGATTCGGCCGGCGAGATGCGACCGAATGGTTAGCAGCGGTTAACCGGCGGGGCGTGCCAATTGCAGTCTGTCCAACGGGCACACCCCTGGCGACGACGGTGCGTGGTGCACGGGTTCGGTCCGTAACGCCATGCTTTGGGAGACATCAGTCGCCTCGTTTGGGAGCCAGCCAACTCCCTAGACAGCTACACGACCGTAAGTTGCTCGAGTTCAACGGGAGTGCGCTACGACACCGTGTATCCAAAGGCCAGTGACGGCGGGAGGAGCAACCCTATGATAGTCGGACGCAACGAGCCATGCCCGTGCGGGAGCGGCAAGAAGTACAAGAAGTGCTGCTTGTCCAACGAGGACGCCAGGCCCTCGCCTCCATCTCGCGGTGGTTACCGCTTCGAGCCGGGCAGCTACGGCAGTTCCACGGACTGCGTGCCGTCCATCGCGTGCCAGCGAGAAGGTAGCGACGACTGCCACTTCGTCCTCGTCAAACCTGACGCGCCATTGGATGACCCCGACCACGCTTGCGCGACAGCCACGGCCGACTTAAACGACGCCTTTGCCCGCAAGGCACGCACGGGGCGCGACGAGGATGCTGTCCTTCTGTTGCGCGATCGCGGTTATGTTCGCGTCGACGACTACCGCATCGCCGACGGCCGCACCGAAACGAAGGCGTGGTCGGCCGAGGATGGGCTCCACGTGACCGGCCCAGGGCGTGGCTTGTCTCCCGAGGCGCTTGAAGCAGCAACCAAGGCTTACCAGGAGAAGCTCCGTTGCTCACCGCTTTGGGATGAGATGGTCAAGCAGTTCGGTGAACCGGAAGCCGAGCGGCTGCTCGCTCAATGCCGTGTTGAGGAGCGTGACGGAGGAGTCTGATTCGCATGGCTGATGACGCGAGCTCAACGGATAGTGTCGGAGCAAACCGAAGAGCACCCCCGCTGTGCCGGCAGTGTGCGAGATTCAGCGGCGGCATCGCTTGCGACTGCTGCACGTTCTGCGACGACGATGGGCTCGATGAGATCGTCCTATGCGACCTCAATCGCGAGGATCAAGAGCAGGCGGCAGCCTTCCACTGCGGCGCTTTCCAGCCGGCGCTTAACGTTATCAGCGAAGGTGGCGAACGTCAGCCACGGTTGCGCAGGAAGAAGGAAGCGCTGGCGCGCCGCGTCGCCCAATTGCAGGAGGCCCAGAGGAACAGGAACGCGATGGTCAGGACGCTCCTCGTCCAAAAGGCCAAGAGGAATCCGGACGAAGTGTCCATCGACCTGCGATACCACGTCGTGTGGACTGTTGTCGGCCGTCGTCGTGTGTTGGAGGCCGATCTTCATCGCGGCCAGTTTGAGGAGTT
>JBLNFG010000875.1:0-3636 GCA_050263495.1 Myxococcales bacterium
GCGCAGCGGACGCGGGGTTCGGGGTGAAACCCCGAGAAAAACGAGGAGGGCCGCGGCTGCGCAGCAGCCCCGCGCAGCGGCGCCAAAAGGCTGCCCAGACTTTTGGCGAGCGGCACTAGGCGGTGCATCGACTTCCGGTGGTACTGTGGGTGTCGCAGGAACGTACGGGGTCGGCGGATTGGTGGCGACTGGCGGCTCGTCAACAGCCGCGGCAGATTCGTGCGGCGTCGTCTACTACCGCGACGCCGATGCGTCAGGGCAGCCCGCCGCTGGTGAAATACGCGGTCCAGTTGGCGTAGTCGTAGTTGTCCGAAACCCAAAGTTGTTTTCCGGCACTGTTGAGTGCCCAGGTCGAGGCATAGGTGCCGAGCGTATCGGTGTTCCTCCAAAGCACGCGTCTGTCCGCATAGCTCACGGGAATCATTCCGGAATTCTGAGGAATCGGCTGCGCCTTGTTCAACGGCGTACCGTCTCTCGCGATACTCCACAAAGAGATGCTGCCCGCATCGTCTGTCCAGAGGATTTCGTTGTTGGCATAGTTGATAGGGCGAAAGCCGGTTGGGGCATCGTAGACGATCTTGCCTCGAAACTCATCCTCGTCATCCAGGATCGACAGCGCATAGGTGCCTTCAGCGGTTCGCCAAAGAATCCGATTGTTGGCGTAATTGACAGGCTGCCAGCCATCTGGAGCCTGGTGGTCTTTGCTTTCTCCCAGATCGCCGACGTCATTGATTCTGCGCAGAGTGATGCGCCCGTCTGCGTGCCGCCACAAGACTCTGTTGTTTGCGCAGTTGATTGGCGTCAGATCAGGATCCTGGCCGTACTTGGCGATGCGCGACAAGGCAGTCTGGCTAGTGATCATCCAGAGGGTGACGTCCCCTGAAGGCTCCTTCCAGAGCACCTTGTTCCCCGAGAAGCTCAATGGAATGCGCCCTGGAAGACCATTGATATCCGTTGATCGGAGTCGGCGTCCGTCGTTGTGGTCTGCGAACCAGATCGATACCGTGCCATCACGGTAAACCCACAGCACCCTAGAGTCTAACATGGCGCCAATTGTTTGCGAGTAGCGACCCAGCTCGCTCATGCGCATGCCAGAATTGGCCTGTGCGGCACTCTCAGTCTTGCAACCATCATCGGTATGGATACCAATGAGTTCACCGTCCTCATTGAGAATACCTGCACCTGCCGCACCTTCAACGGTATTCGCGTCGTAAGAGAACCAGTGCTCGCCAAGTCGCGACCCGGTTTCAGAGGTAGCTCCCACGTGCACCACCTTCGGTGCACCCTGAACGATTACCACCTGTCCTAGCGGCTTGGGGTCGCGATTCGAGATATGAGCGTGTCCAAATTCGCGACCTGGGCTGCCCTCGAGTCTCACAATCGCGTAGTCCCAGTCTTCGTTGTCCTCCTGCTCCACGATCTCGACCACAACGAATGCCGATGCGGGCAGGGCCGCCCCGTTCCTGCCATTCTGCCTGTTGAACCAAACCAGATCTCCTGACGCATACTTGCAGTGCCCAGCAGAGAGAAAGAGGTCATCGGAGATCAGTGTGCCGCTGCAGCCATAGGCTGCGGTGCCCACCGCTAACTGGTGACGAGCCACGAACCATTGGGGTACTCCGAGCGTTCCGTCGTACGTCTCTACGTCTTGGAAGCCCCACGGGCCGCCGCAACGCGCAGTCACAGGCCGAGAAGGGGTCGTGGCCCTGACAGGGTCTATGTTCCCTCCTGCGCCTGCCCGACTCGGCGCACTGGCTCCCCCCGCACCCGTCCCCCCTGAGCCTCCGCCCTGGATGTGAAGGACTTTACCAGTTCCTGCCCCGGTCCCGGCACTTTCTGTATTCGGGTTCGGAGATCTGCCACCGCCTGCGTCTTGGGTGCTCCAAGCCCCTCCTAAACCTGTGGTCGTACTCGTATTGCCGCCAACAGGGACGTCCGAGTTCTTCCCACCTGCAACAGTGTTGGCATCAAACTGGGTTGAGCTCCGATTCGCGAAACCACCGGACGTTGTATCACGGTGCTGCGCTTGGCCACTTCCTCCGATGCTACCGTCGTGTCCAGCCACTGACGAAGTCTCGTTCATGGACAGGTCACCGATGCCGAGCAGCTTCCCGCAGCCGGTGCCAAGAATGAGAGCAACCAATGACAGGCCATTAGTGGGCCGAAGCGATCCAGATACGGATAGTGCTCGCATTCTTGACCCAGTTGCGCGTCGATGAGGCATGGCCAGAGCCCGGATGCCTGAGCCGTAACACGGCCTACCAACAGGAGCCAATGATTGACCCCAGTTCATCCACACAATCGGTCAGCTCGCTTGCAATCTGCTTCATCCATGCGTTGCAAAGCGGGCTCGGTGCCGCCACCGATATGCACACGGCGCGTCCCGATATCGATGAGAGAGAACACGTAGCAGCAGACCACCCCAGCCCTCGCAGAACCTCTACACCGTGAAGAAATCAGCTGGCGGCCACCCCGTTTTCGGTACCACCGAAGCAGCGTGTCAGCGGTGACAACTGGGCCGATGGGCTGCCACCGTCGACCGCCCGATGATAAGCCTTGGCCTTCTCTGCGAGCTTTCAGCGTCGCTGCGCGTCCCTCCAATGATTGCGCCTGCTGTCAAGCTGCCCGCACCGTGACTCTCTACCCTCAGGTACTCGATCCCGGCCTACTGGTGTCGATTCACCCGGCCAGTGAGTTACGCCCATTCCATTTCCGCACCACACGGGAACCGGAATGGTTTCCATTGGCCGTGTAGCCACGCCTGCGCATGACCGGGAACCTGAGCTCGCGCCAGTAGTCCCTGCGCTGCCGCCAGGTGTTAGTGCCTTGCCGGAGCGTTCCGGCCATGCCGGCAGCGGCATCGGATGATCGGCGTTCGTCGGTGCTGCCGCTCGAGCTTCACCGCTGGCAATGACGCGAGGTCCTCCAGGAGGTGGACGCGGCGATCAACGACTCACAGTAGGGCCGCTAACTATCTCCGATACCGATCTGCCACCAACCCCACTCGCTTCAACCAGCGTTGGATCTGCGTTGGGCCCTTGCCGAGCTCTCGGGCAACCGCCGCTATATTGCCATGATGCTGCCGCATCAAACCGTCGAGTTGATCACGCAACGCGACGGTTACGCTTTCGCTCTTAGCCTGAACTCGGGACACTTGGTTCGGTGGTGCCTCGAAGAGACACGGAAAGTGACGCACCCCGATCGGACCGCTACCGGCAAGCACCACCGCGCGGGCAATCGCATGTTCGAGTTCGCGGATGTTCGTGGGCCATGAGTGCCGCAGCAACGCCCAGCCTGCCTCGGTCGTCAAAGTAATGGGATGAGCTCCCGTTCCTGCCGCTCGCCGCAGGAGTTGTGCGAAGAGTTGTCCGAAGTCTTCACGCCGAGCCTCGAGCGGCCGCAGGCGATGGACATAACCCGCTAGACGCGCATGGAGATCCTCTCGGAAGCGTTTCTGGCGCAACAATTCCTCCAATGGTTGATGCGTCGCGGCCACGACCCTTAGATCCACGGGAATGGCGGCACTCGCACCTACGGGCGTCACCTCACCCTCCTGCAACACACGCAAGAGCGTCGTTTGAGCCGTCAATGGCAAGTCTCCTACCTCGTCGAGAAAGAGCGTGCCTCCGTCCGCCG
>JBLNFG010000876.1:0-3602 GCA_050263495.1 Myxococcales bacterium
GCCACAGCCGTCTCCATTGACGTTGCTTCCGTCGTCACAAACCTCGCCCTTGGCCGCATCGATGATCTTGTTGCCGCACATCTCCGTAGATTGACAGTCAGCGCTACAGCCGTCACCGTCCGTCTTGTTCCCGTTATCGCAGGCTTCCCCTGGATCCTGTATCCCATTACCGCATACTGAAAGGGACTTGCAGTCGGCGCTGCAGCCATCGCCGTTGGTTTGATTTCCGTCGTCGCAGATCTCACCCGTGTCAATGATTCCGTTTCCACAACTCTCATTGGACTTGCAGTCGGCGCGGCACTTGTCGCCGCTGATGGTGTTCCCATCGTCACAAACCTCACCCTTGCACTTGTCGGTGATTCCGTTTCCGCAGGTCTCGTCCGACCTGCAGTCGGCGCTGCAGCCGTCTCCGTCCCGGATATCCCCCTCGTCGCAGACCTCGCCATCGTCCAAAGTGCCGTTTCCGCAATCATTCTTGATACAGACGTCTTGATACGCGGCGCACTGCCAACCACTTGGGCAAACTACCCCAGAGTCGCAAGTCGTGGTCTCCGGCGTGTAACAACCCGATGCAGCAATGATGCCAGCGAGGGGGAGCAGGAAGCGAGCGGAGGTGTAGCGCGTCAATCTGGCCATGGATGCTTCTGTTTCTGCCGGTGGACTACTCCACCAAGGGCAAGGATGAGTCAGTCGATTGGGATCTTCCGAAATTCGTAAGAATCAGTTGTTGGGTAAGTCGCGCTAGTGGGCTGGGGTTGAGGCCTTGCTCGCCACGGCGGCTCAAACCCTTGGATCCGGTGCTCCAGCGTCTCTCAGAATCGTCCGCTTGCCGAAGCGCCGAGCAGATTGGAGGTGATAACCGGCGTCACGGTCGTCTGATGGTCTAGCTGCTCGGTTGTTCGCCGTTGCTGGGTCTTGTTGAGGGGCAACCACACTGCGCCTCCGGCCACCGCAACCGCTCCGACAATGAAGGAGATCGTTGCCCAGTTCTTGTACACGTCACTGTCGTGTTGTTTCTCCCGCCACTCGGGGGTGAGCGGACACCCGTTGTCGCGGCAAGTCTCCTGGCCCTTGAACTCGTCGTCAACCTGTCTGATCAGGCTGTTCGAGTGATTCAGTAGTAGGGCCCCGGTCAATCCCAGTGCCGCTCCTGTGCCCATAACGGCCCAAGGCATCCAGCGCGGTGCACGGTAGATGGTGACGAACTGCTCGTCCGCCGTGTAAAGCCGTATCTCTAGCTTTGCGGGTTTGCCGGGGGAAAGTGCAAGCGAGTACTTGGATGGTTCGTATCCATCTTTCGTTGCGACAACGTTGTGCACGCCGGGCATCAGCACCTGCCGGCTCGGCGTCTTTTCGAGGACGTCGCCGTCAAGCATCACAGTGGCTCCCGATTCGCGGCACGATAGATCGAGGATCGAGATCTTTGATGCAATCTCGTCGAGGAATCGCTTTGCGTCCTGTCGGCGCGCTTCAGAAAGCCCTAAACCACCCTGTTCGAGGGCGCGTTCCAGGTGCTCGTACGCCCGCGCCTGATTGTCCATGGCCCGGAGCGAAAGCGCCAAGTTGTAATGAATGGCCGGGTGATTCCACACACCCAACGCTTCACGGAACTTTTGCTCAGCGCGAACGAAGTCAGGGAACGCAAAGAGCTTCCTGCCTTCATCGAATAGTACCTGAGCCTTCTTTTTCTGCTCGGGCGTCACATTGGCCATCCAAGCTGCGCCCTCCACTGAGGCAAGGCTCGCGTCCGGATCGGTCGCCGGCAGATCTTCGGCACCCCATCCATTGTTGGACAGGGCCAGTGACATGAGGCCAACTCCGAGAATTGTCTTAAGACGATGGCTTCTGGTGGCGTTCGCTGTTCGGTGTGGGTTCATGGTGAAGCTAGGCGAATTGCGGGCGGTGGAGTCGGCGACGGGATTCGGGGCCGCCCTCGCGGCTTGAGCTCTACCGTCGAACCTGGCGCTGTTGTCACCAGGTTCCATTGGAATTGCTCGGCCGCGCACGAGGCTGGAGGGCGTGCCGAGGTCAGCATTCCAACACGATTCGGAATGACCGGAAATCACCAATTGGATCTTTTCTCAGGAGCACTAGCGACCCTGCCCAAGGCGGCGCGCCTCGCGCTCGGGTGCACACCGGGCGCGTCGCGAAATTCGTGCGTCTCTCACTCTGGCTCGAGCGGGTTCGTGGTGCGTGTTAGGGCCGGTGGATTGGGATTCGGGAATTGGAGCAAGGCCCTCCACGCCCTGGTAACTTTGTGAGAACCGAAGCGTGAGTCCAGAACCAGAGTACCGACCCAAGTCGTGTCCAGTGTGCCCACACTGGTTCGCAGACTTTGCTGACGCTCATTTCGTCATCTGTGCTCGCCGGAACGGAGAACACACCGCCACGCGTGATCCGGAGGATCTTTGCCGCCTCGATCCGAACGCGTCGCTGATCGTGCTCTAAAGGAGACGGGCAGAACCTCTTGGCTCGGGGTTGTAATAATACTGCCGGATGGCATTGGCATTGGACTACCCGAGTCCCGACCAAACCTAATCCGAAATCACCCTCCCGTCTCGGTCGACACCGGCTGGCCCAGCTGGTGAAATTCGTGTGGGCAGTGACGGGGAAGCCCAAAGCCAATTCCCAAGGCCGACGGATCTCATGTTACGCTGGTTGCGATGATGCTCCGCGACTGGTGGCGGATTCAAACCCCCTACGGATACGTTGAGCTCGAACTTGCCGAAGCTGGAGCTTCTCCGGTCAGCGAGACCGAACTCGCCGAGGCCGAGAATGTTCTCGACGTTCTGACATATGGCGTAGAGAACCGCGATCCGCGAATCACCAATGCGCTTCTAGAAGCTTACGCGCAGTCGCACCCCGAAAGCTTTGCCCCAGGGTTAGCATTGAGCAGCCTGTCCGTGCGGGACATCGACCCAATGCGGCCGCTGCTGATACGCTACCTGCAGCACCAGGTGGCCGCTGGGACGATCCGTCTCTATGAAGACGACGTCGTAGCGACAACCATCGACGTGCTCGAGCCGCTCAAATACGTGCCGCAGCCGGTGGTGCCGGAGAAAGCGACGTTTGTGGGGGTGCGGCTGGTAGATCAAGACGGTGAGCCCGTCACGAACAGTCGTATTCGAATCCGACTTCCGGACGGGGACATTTGGTCGGGGCGAACCAACGACGCTGGCGAGGTGATGCTCAAGGAGCTCTCCCTGGCCGGCATTGCGGAAGTGACGCTGTTGGATTTTCCCGATGCCGAGCCTACGGATGGCGCGGAAGACTTCGACGACGTATTTCGACTTATCGACGAGGTGTCAGGCGATCCGCTCGTAGACCATGCGTATCGGCTGGAAACGGAGAGTGGTCTCGTGGTTGAAGGGCGCACGGATGGCAGCGGACTCACGCAGAAGCTACGTTCGCGCCTACAGGAAGAAGTGACCATCAGCATGATTTCCGAGGCGATCTCAGTGTCAGCGAGGGATGACAGCTCCGAAATGTATGACGATCGGTTTCAACTCGTTGACGACGTCACTGGAGAGCCGCTTGCGGACCGAGGGTATAGGCTGGAAACAGAGAGCGGCGTTGTGGTGGATGGTCGTACTGATGGCGAC
>JBLNFG010000877.1:0-5128 GCA_050263495.1 Myxococcales bacterium
GGCAGTCACGGTCGTTTGTTGGTTGACTGGGCTGGGCCTGCTCGCGCAAAAGTTCAGGCATCGTTGGCGGGTGCAACTTGCGGTTCTGATTCCTGTAGCTCTGCTATGGCCCTTCGTGGTCGTTGGCACGCTCCAATATCGCAAGATCTTGGGGAGCGATCCTCCGCCTTCAATGGCTATGCTTTTGATACGGAACCCGCGCTATGGGCTCGCGACAATGAGTGCCAGTGTGGAGACCCAGCACGTCCTTGGCATCGTGGCCGTGCCATTCCTACTCTGCTTCGGACTTTGGTACCTGGTACGAAACGGACACTGGCTGCCTCCGCCGCCCCTGATGCAACGGCTTGGTTTCGTACTGGCCTTGAGCGTGGCGCTCTGGGCTAACTTCCGCGGAGGGCTCCGCGTCCCTCCAGACGTGCAGGGGCTTGCCGTGTTGGCGGGTGGAACACTGCTGAGGGTGTTCGATGGTCGCTATCTTGAAAAGCCACGACGCGTCCCCGTCGCAGCCGCGCCGATGGCGCGCGAAAGGCCCGACATCTACCTTCTGATTCACGAATCCGTATCGCCTTCGATGTGGAGGCCGTGGACGACCAACCCGGATGCTTCGCCTCTGCTAGCTGATTTCCTCGCTGCCCACTCGAGATGCGGCACGTGGTTTCCTGAAACGGTGGCGGCGTCGAGTTCCACGCACGTCTCAGTACCGTCAATCCTAACGGGCCTGAATGCCGACGCGCCCAAGGCCGACTACCTTACCGCGCCAGTGCTGTGGCAAGAAGCAAGGACGCTCGGGTACACGACAGCCTTGCTCTCAACTCAATCGTTCAACGAAGAGGGGTTTCCGCAGTTCTTCCTTCAGGTCGATCTCCCGAACGACCATAAGGTAGCGAATGACTTTCCGAATGCGCGGAAGACCGTCGACAATGGGGTTGCCGACGAAGCGGGAGTCGACGCGGCAATGCACATCATCGTTCAAGCGCCACGCGATCAGCCTCTGCTGATGGTGCTTCAGTTCAATGGAACTCACGAGCCGTGCGTCGACCCGACTGAGACGCAGACCCCTTCATTTATTCACGATTGGAGCGTCATTAACCGACGCTGCGAACGCGCCGCACAACACCTGGTCGGTTTGATGGCCCAACTCTTTCGGCACATTGAGAAGACGCGCTCACTTAATCGCGCGGTCGTAATCGGAACATCGGATCACGCCGAACCAGGTTTTCGTCCTGGACGACCCACACGCGTCGAGTCTTACTATGAAGAGGCGCTACGCGTCCCGATGTTCGCGGTGCTACCGGACAACCTCTGTGCGGCCCATCCAGAGTGGCGTAACGCGCTCCAAACGAATCGCACGCTTCGAACGAGCAACATGGATATCTACCCCACCATCCTCGATATCTGGGGACGTTGGCCGCTTAGCCCTGGCCGTCCACGCATGGGAGGTTCCAGTCTATTGGGACCAATTGCGCCCGATCGTCCACTCGTGGCAGCAAACTCGACGGAAATTCGCGCTTGGAGTCGGGAGGGTTTTGCCTTGTATCACGGCCGCTACAAGTGGCTCGTCGATTGGAAAGGGGTGTCCTTGTTTGATCTAGCCAGCGATGCGGACGAACGTTCGAGTATTGCGGCGAATGCACCACCCAGCGAAACGGCATTCTTGAAGCAGGAGCTTGCGAACCGCCCCCCCTTGCTTCGACGAATCCTCGACCAATCCTTGGCTGCTTCGCGGTCCGCGAGAACCACCCTGTTCTGAGGTGCTCTGTTTGCTGGTGCGCTGCGGCTAAGAGCCCAGAAGGATTTGCGGCTCTCGCTACGAGCCTGAGTGAATCCGGCGGGTAGTGGTCATAGGCTTACCCCGGATTGGCACACAGTCGTGAAGTCTCATCTCGAGGCGATCGCTGGCGTCCTCGACCGCGCGCTTTACGTGGGCGGTCGGTGACCGTCAAGCGCTGGCCGTATTGCGCTCGGGACGCACCCGTTCCTTGTCGCGAATGGCCTGTGCCTCTGCCGCGTTCTCGTTCAGGTACCGTTTGCGCGACGCACTAGCCCTATCCTCCTCAATCAGAAATCAGGACGGAGGAATCGTCACCCCAAGCCGCGAAGCCGCCGGCGCGTGATGCGCGGCCGCGGCGGCACTTGCAATTCGCTGTCAAGAATCTCGGGGACGCATTCCTCAGGCAGAACGAGAAAAGCCGCTTCGACTTCGGCGGAATTCTTCTGAAGGTCTGGGGCGACGCCAGGCAATCGAGAACCTCTTGAGTTGCCCAACGGTGGATCGTCGTCTAGCGTTCCCTGCTCAACGATGCCATCCAAGTTTGACTCGCTATTCGTGAGGCTCGGGGCGTTCCAGACCAAGTACCCCATGGTCGTGCTCGCCCTGGCGCTCATTTCCCTGATTCCTGCGGGGTGGGCGACCTCCCAACTCACCCTTCGCACGGCGTTTAGCGAGCTGCTTCCCGATAGCCAGCCGAGCGTGATTGAACAACGACGGCTGGAGAGTCGGCTGTCGTCGACTTCCACGTATAACCTCGTCATCTCGGGTGCTGACGTTCCGACATTGAAGCGTTTCATCGACGCCTTGAGCCCGCGATTACGGTCGCTACCGAAGGAGCTCGTGGCGAGTGTCGACGATGGCACTCGTCAGTCTCGCGCCTTCATCGAGAAGAACAAGCATCTGTATGCGGATCTGGCCGAGATCCAGACGATCCACGACCAGATCGTGGAACGCTATGACTATGAGGTTGGGAAGGCCTCGGGACTGGGTCTCGATCTCGAAGAAGACGAGGTTCCGAAACCCTTCGACGCGCAGGCATTGGAGTCGCGTCTCGAAAAGAAGGCCGCGGAGGCGCGCAAAGCCGAACCGGGCGTGGATGGTTATTTCATTGGTGGCAAGGACCGCACGATCGGAGCGATCCTCATCAATACCCCGTGCGGTGAAGGCTCTGCGGGGGCCGCTGAACTGCGAAAGCGCGTGGCTGCCGAGGTTGCTGCGCTCCAGCCCTCCAGTTTCGCTCCGAAGCTCCAGGTGGACTACACCGGTTCACTCGTGACGAGTGGCGAGTCCAAGAAGGAGATCACCACGGACTTGGCCGAGGTCGGCGTGTTTGGCGTCTGCATGATCCTCGCGGTGGTGTTCATCTTCTTTCTCCGGATCAGAACGCTGTTCTGCATTCTGATTACGATCGCGATTGGTTGCGTTTGGGCCTTCGGCTTGGCGCGTTATTCGGTGGGTTACCTGAATACCGCGACCGGATTCCTCACGTCCATCATCGCCGGCAATGGCATCAACTTCGGAATCATGTATCTGGCCCGCTATGTCGAGGCGCGTCGCGACGAGCACCGCAGCGTTGCGGACTCGATTGCGCTCGCCCACAGGGACACGTATAGCGGCACTTTTGCGGCATCACTGGCGGCAATGGTCTCCTATGGCTCCTTGATTGCGACCGACTTTCGGGGCTTCCGACACTTCGGCTTGATCAGCGGCGGTGGCATGGTTCTTTGCTGGTTGGCGACGTACTTGGTGCTTCCGTCGATTCTCGTCATAAGTGAGCGGATCCGCCCGATGTATCAAGACAAGGGGAGCTCGATGCGCGTCGCTGGGCTGTACGGCTATCCCTTTGCTTGGCTGGCCCATCGCTTTCCTCGCGCGATGGCGACCACGGGGATCCTGTTTGGGCTCGCCGGGCTGGTGCTAGGGGTTCGCTACTTTCGCGACGACCCGATCGAATACAACTACCGGATGATGCGCGCGAGCGGCACGCATCCATCGAGCGCCTCTCGCCTCTCCCGAGAGATCGACGATCTCGTCGGGCGAATCAAACAGGACGGCAAGGCGATTGTGACGGACCGCTTCGATCAGGTGCAACCCCTGGTAGCGGAGCTGGAACACCGCCGCGGGCTTGCCAAACCGGGAGAGGAGCCCTTTGGCAAGATTGTCAGTGTGTACGATTTTCTGCCCAGAGATCAGGACAAGAAACTCCCGCTGCTCACCGAGATTCGGGATCGCTTGGAACGTGCCCGAAACAAGGGCCTGATCAAGGACGCTGATTGGGCGCGCCTCTCCCAACACATCCCCGAGACGCTGAAGGCGGTCACCATCGAGGACCTGCCCGAACCCTTGGCTCGACCTTTCACCGAACGCGATGGGGCTCGGGGTCGCATCGTCTATTTGGCACCGCGCGAAGGGATCAGCGTCTATGACATGAAGTACGTGATGAGCTGGGCGGACAGCTTCCGAGAAGTCAAACTACCGAATGGCGAGGTGATTCGGGGCAGCGGAAGTCCTGTGATCTTTGCCGACATGATTTTGAGCATTCAGAAGGATGGCCCGAAAGCGATGCTGCTCTCGCTGATCGGCACGTTTGCCATCGTGTTGCTGGCATTCCGCGGGCGCCGTTCGGGATTCGTGGCGCTCGGCACGTTGGCTTTGGGCCTGGCTTGGCTGGCCGTATTCGTGGTCGTGCTGGATGTACATCTCAACTTTCTGAACTTCGTGGCGCTACCGATCTCGATCGGAGTAGGCGCCGACTATGCAATCAACATGATGAAGCGTCACGACATCGAGGGGCACGCGGCGCTCCATCGCATCGTGGTCGAGACCGGCGGAGCCGTCATTCTCTGCTCGATGACGACCATGGCGGGCGATTTCGGCCTATTGTTCTCGATCAATGGAGCCGTTCGCAGCTACGGGCTCCTGGCTGCTCTCGGAGAGCTCTCGACGCTTATCGCAGGACTAGTCGTACTACCCGCAGCGCTGCACTGGGCGCACCTCCGACGTAACGCCCGTCCAGCCAGCGTTGTTGAAGCGAGCCAACGCTAGCGGGCATTCTCACTGCCGGCCTTGAAGGCCCCGGCCATTTCAATTGGAAGAGCCTTCTCTCTGCATGAAAATGCGTACTCTCGGATCCATTCTGGTACGTCGCCGACCTGTACCCTTCGCATACTAGCCACTCGAGCCCAGTTCCGACATTCCTGTTTCTGTGTGTTTTGGGGCCCCGGCCCCAAAACACGCCAACAGTAGGATGCATCCACAGGTGATATCGAGGGTGATCAAGGCTCCCGCCAGACTCTTTTGGTACGTATCCCCCGGAACGGTCGATACGGAGAGGAGCACCGCGGCGAATAGCGCTTG